>JAIXPV010000274.1 GCA_027486105.1 Runella sp.
AATCTTGCCATCCCGACTTTAAAAGCGTTCACTATTCAATTGGTGAACGCTTTTTTTATGCCCTTAAGCTCCAGATTTCTAAAATTGGAGAAAGTCTTGCATAGGGGGAATAGGAGGTGTAATTTTGACCTCTGAAATTAATAAAATTTGACATTTAGCGCGTATTCAACTAATGATCTTATATAGTACCAAAAACCCACAGCTTAAAGCAAACCTTGAGGAAGCCGTATTTCGGAGCCTTCCAGCTGATAATGGATTATATATGCCTGAATATATTCCTAAGGTTTCAACCGAATTTCTCGAAGTAATAGAGCATTTAAAGTTTAATGAAATTGCGTATGAGGTTTCAAAGACTCTACTAAATGAAGATATTTCTGAATCGGACATTCGAATGATTGTAGAGCGGGCGTTTGACTTTGACGCTCCTGTTGTTCCTGTTGAGAATAATATTCAATGTCTTGAGCTTTTTCATGGCCCTTCTATGGCTTTCAAGGATTTTGGTGCTCGTTTTATGGCGTCTTTGATGTCTTATTTTTTAGTGCGTTCTCAAAAAGAAATACGGATTTTAGTGGCTACTTCTGGCGATACAGGTGGAGCCGTGGCGCAGGGATTTCATAACGTACCAGGCATAAGCGTCACAATTCTATATCCAAGTGGGAAAGTAAGTGATATTCAGGAAAAGCAATTAACAACACTGGGCGGAAATGTCAGGGCGCTTGAAGTTGCTGGCACATTTGATGATTGCCAAGCTTTGGTTAAACAAGCTTTTTTAGATGATGAATTAACCCAAAAATACAATCTCGCTTCTGCCAACTCGATAAATATCTCTCGTTTAATTCCACAGTCTTTTTACTATTTTAGAGCCTATGCCCAAGTGAAGCATTTAGGGCTTCCTGTTGTATTTTCGGTACCTAGTGGAAATTTAGGGAATTTGAGTGCAGGTATTTTAGCATATAAAATGGGGCTGCCTGTTGAACATTTTGTGGCAACGACTAATAGGAATAATGTAGTCCCTAATTATTTAGAAAGCGGTGTGTACAATCCCGTTCCGTCTGTCGAAACAGTTTCCAACGCTATGGATGTAGGAAACCCGAGTAATTTTGTTCGTTTAACCCGTTTTTTTGGAGATGAATGGAAGCAGGTCAAAGAAGTAGTTTCAGGATTTTGGTTTAATGATGAACAAACCAAAGCAGCCATGCGTGATGTATACGAATGCAGGGGTTATTTGATGTGTCCTCATACGGCGGTTGCTTATTTAGGGTTGAAGGAATACATGAACCTAACTAAAAGAGACCTAACAGGTGTATTTTTATCTACGGCCCATTACGCTAAGTTCCTCAATGTTGTGGAAGGGGCGCTCGGGACCGCTGATGTCGAGATTCCTGTACGTTTGTCAGAATTGTTAAGTAAAACTAAAGTAGCTACTCCGATGAGTACCCGCTTTGAAGATTTTAAAGATTATCTGCTGTCATAGCTTATAATAGGCATTTTAAGAATGTCTTTATACTTTATACCATGCATGTTATCGTTGCTCGAACCTCAGAACACTACGCTGCTGCCGTTACTTTATTCAAAGAGTATGCGTCAGGGTTAGGAATTGACTTAAAGTTTCAGAAGTTTGATGATGAACTACAAATATTATCCACCATGTATGGCCCTCCAACTGGGGAGCTATGGCTTTTACAAGCAAACGGCCGATTTGTAGGTTGTGCGGCATTGAGGCAATTGGATAAACATACGTGTGAACTGAAGCGTATGTTTATCCAGCCTGCCTTTCGTGGGCTTCATTTGGGTGAGCAGCTCATGGAAGTTGCGATTGATACTGCGCGCAAGCTAGGTTATACATCCATAAAACTAGACAGTCTTCGACGTTTAGCGCCTGCCGTTAAATTATATCTTCGTTATGGATTTACCGAAATCCATCCTTATAACTTCAATCCAGAGGAAGACGTTGTTTATTTTGAAAAAAAGCTTTTAGGCTTGTAACTTCATCACCAAAATTTTCCATTCATTTTGTTCTTTAACCGTTGGTCGTAAAATATATTTTATTACCTTGCATTGCATAGTACCTTTGATTCAATAATAAAATAAAAAAAGATAAGGGGCATTGACCAATGGACGTTAAAAACGAAAATCAAGCAGTGCCCATCGCCTAAAATCCAACATCTTAACATTGCAAAGCCATGAACAGCAAACAATTGCATCGTATTCCGAGTGAAGGGGTCCTTGGTGGGGTAGCCGCTGGCCTCGCTGATTATTTCGGTATAGATAAAGCCTTAATGAGGGTCATTTTTGTCGTACTGATGTTTTTTACCAAAGGATTTCCCATCATTTTAGTTTATATTATTCTGTGGGCGGCGTTGCCTACAGGGGAAACTACAGTGAGTGTTACAGACCCTGAAAACCCATTTTTGAATAATCCGCAGCCCAAAAAGGACTTTGGAAAAGGAGCAGAAATGATTGGCTATGGCTTACTAATTATTGGTGGATTTATGCTTTTTGACCGCCTTTTTTATTGGATTGATCTGGAGCGATTCATTCCAGCGGCATTACTCATTGGTTTAGGCCTTTTCTTGATTTTGAGAACAACATCTCATAAATCAGCGACTACTTCTTTTCCCGCGGATACAGAGCGTGCCACTCCTTCATGGACAGATTCAGCTCCTATCAATGATTGGCAGCCTCCAAAGGCGACAACAACGTCGAAAGAATCAGAAACCCCTGATGGTTCTGAAGAGCCCAAAGTATAGATTTTCAAGCCTGCCAGCCATATCCTGCAGGCAGGCTTGAAAATAATTATCTAATAACCTACAAACTTTTCAACTCAAACTTCCTTTTGCCATGAACTATCAAAGCACTTTTTGGGGCGCGCTCCTTGTACTTATCGGCGGGCTACTGCTTATGCGTGAACTTTTCGATTGGTTTGATTTTGAGCGATTTTTTTGGCCAGTATTGTTTATTGCGGGTGGAGCCCTCCTGATTTTTAAAGACAAACTTAAAAAAATATCTTAAGCCACAGCGCCATGAAACAATCTTCAAATGCCCTATTTTGGGGTACTTTTTTACTGGCTATTGGACTGATACTCTTGGCCAAAACCCTCGGTTGGTTTCACATTGATTGGGGAATGACCTTACGCTTCTGGCCAGTCTTGTTGGTATTGGCTGGTTTTAGTCTCTTACTCAAGCAAAGTTGGTCAGGAATTTTAACGGCCATTCTGATTGCGATTGCTATTCCGTCGGCAATTATCAATGGAGCAAACAAAAAACTTCGACATTGGAATGATGAAGGAATTGAGTTTAATCTCCACGATTTTGACGATGAAGATGATAACAACAATGACGATGACGAGTATGATAAGCGTTCGCAAACGTACTCAAAGGACGGTGAGACGCATTTCTCTGAACCACTGGCCGATGGCACTACCGAAGCAACTCTTAATTTTGGCGTAGGTGCTGGTGAATTTAAAATAGAAGGCACAACGTCGCAACTGGTGGAAGCCGACGCTGAAACTAAATTTGGAAACTATGTGCTAACAACCAAGCGAAACGAAAGCACGAAAATTAGCTCGGTTAATTTTGAAATGGAAAGTAAAGACAGCACGAAGAGCGTTCGAATCAAGGATTTTGACAACATGGACAATCACGTCGAAATGCGACTGAGTGACAAGCCTGTCTGGTCATTTGACTTAGGCTTGGGAGCTGGAAAAGCCGAGTTTGATTTGTCGGAATACAAAGTTAAAAAGGTGAAAATCGGAGCCGGTGCGGCGGAAGTTGATTTAAAATTGGGCGAAAAAATTGAAAATAACGCCGAAGTAAAAATTGACGCGGGAGTTGCCTCCATCGAGATAAATATTCCAGAATCAATTGGCTGTGAATTTACGGTAGACGGCGCTTTTAATGCTAAAGAGTTGGATAATTTTGAAAAAATAAGCGACGGACTTTATCGTACTTCCAATTTTAATTCGGCTTCCAAAAAAATCAAAGTGTCGTACAACGGTGGATTGTCAAAGTTAGAAATCAACCGGTATTAAATTAACACCAATAAATAATTCAAAAATGCTGTCAGTCAAAATAACTGGCAGCATTTTTGTTTTTTGTACCTTTGTTAATCACGCAACAAACAACTCGTTTTTTCGTTTAAAATTGGCAAACATTCGCATTCTAATGAAAAATATACTGACCGCTGCCGCTTTTTTGACAAGCGTTACCCTTTTTGCCCAAACGACGGCAAAAGACTTCACCATCTCGGGGACGGCCAAAAATCTTCAACCCAACAACAAGGTGTACCTTGAAATTGCGGGTACTCAGCCACTTGTAAGAATAGACTCGGCAAAAGTAGAGGCTGACAAACGCTTTACGTTTAAACGTAAAGAAGTAGATGAAGGCACTGTGTACCAAGTCAATCTCGCCAACGCGCAACGGGTTATTGTGCTGATTGAAGGCGGCGAAACCATTGAGATTGTAGCGGATGGGACTGAAAGAGGGGCGGCAAAAGTAAGCGGCTCTAAGAACAATGATTATTATCAACAGTTGATTGGCATGTATAAAGAGATGAACGAAAAATCTCAGAAGTGGCAGGAAGAATATGCCCAGGCCGAACAAAAGAAAGACAGTAAAAAAATAGCCAAGATTCAGCAGGATTTTGAAGCTGCAAGTCAAGGATTTACGGGAAAAGTCAAAAGCATGATTCCTGAAATGGGAACGTCGTTGGCAGCGTTGTTTGCTACTAATTTTCTGAACCCTGAAGTTGATTTTGCCACCATTGATGCGCTGGCCAAACGCTTCGAGGTGGAGCGCCCAACCATGAAGCAAGCGCAGGTTTTTGTAGGAAATGCCAAACGTATGCGTGGAATTCAGATTGGCGATGCCGCTCCCGAAATTACGCTCAACAGCACGCAAGATAAACCCGTAAGCCTTTCTTCATTGAAGGGAAAAATTGTGCTGATTGATTTCTGGGCCTCTTGGTGCGGCCCATGCCGTCAAGAAAATCCGAATGTGGTGCGGGTCTATAATCGTTTTAAAGACAAAGGATTTGAAATCTTCAGCGTGTCGCTCGACCGTGATAAAGCGGCTTGGTTGAAAGCTATTGAAAAAGATGGATTGATTTGGCCAAGCCACGTTTCAGATTTAAAATACTGGCAGTCAATTGCAGCCCAAACTTACGGTGTCAACGCTATTCCTGCCACCTTCCTTTTGGACAAGGACGGCAAAGTAATTGATAAAAACCTGCGTGGGGCCGCATTGGAGAAAAAGCTCGAAGAATTATTGAAGGTTAATAATTAAGAGTACGCCTGCACCAGACGCTTTTTTATGCTTTTCACCAAAAACTTTTCAGGTTTTCAAAACTTGGAAAGTTTTTTTATTTTCAATGAAATCTTAATCTTTACATTCCAAGAAACAGAAAAATGTAAAACAGTAAATGTGAACGGTTAAAAAGCCAAAATGAGGCATTGAGCCCAAAAAACAGTTTTGTTTTACCATTATTACTAGACATAGACCTTTTACTTTCATGAAATTGTATCATTACTCTCGCATACCCTTTTTTATTGCAGCCTTACATTTTTCGTCGTTTGCGGTGCAAGCCCAAACTTCTGACTTTCCGGCAGAGCACGAGTTTACCCAAAACTGTGAAGGCCCATCTGTCGATGCAGACGGCTCGGTGTATGCCGTTAACTACATCATGGACGGTACTATTGCCAAGATTCCTAAACGTAATAAAGCGTCTATTTTTCTCACTTTGCCAAAAGGAAGTACTGGAAACGGGATTCGGTTTGCCAACGCTACGACCTTTTACGTTGCAGATTTTACGGGGCATAATGTCTTGAAAGTAGACATAACAAACAAGCAAGTGAGCGTTTACTGCAATGAGCCCAAAATGAACCAACCAAACGATTTGGCCATTACCAAAAAAGGACATATTTTTTGTTCAGACCCCAACTGGAAAGAAGGAACAGGACAGGTTTGGCACGTGTCGCCGGAGGGTAAGGCGCGAATCGTGGCGCCCGATATGGGAACCACCAACGGGATTGATGTAAGTCCTGATGAAAAGACGCTGTATGTAAATGAAAGTGTCCAACGCAATGTTTGGGCCTTTGATTTGGCGGCCGATGGTTCACTTTCCAATAAACGGCTGTTGCATAAATTTAGTGATGGTGGTATGGACGGAATGCGTTGTGATGCCAAAGGAAACCTGTATATTACAAGACATGGGAAGGGTGAAGTAGCGGTATTGTCGCCCGAAGGAAAAGTCATAAAAACGATTACTACCAAGGGCAAAAGTGTTTCAAATATTTGCTTTGGAGGCAAAAAAGGGCGAACTTGCTACATCACTCTCCAAGATCGCGGTTGCCTTGAAACTTTTCAGGCAGAAGCTCCTGGACGGGAGTGGTTAATGATGAAAGAGTTTTTGGGAAAGAAATAAACCTATTCTATGTACAAGTTTTTAACTGTTTGTTTATCCTTAATTTCACCATTATTTTTGATGGCCGCGGATGCTCCTGGCGCCCAACTATTGACTTTGGGGCAGGCGTTTTTGCAACTTAATGCCCAGATTCGAGAGCAAACCATTGAACCAGATTCTGCCCAGTTACGGTTTCGGCTGATTTTTAGCGAACTTCGTGAAGTAACCGATGGCTATCGTCAACAAACGTGCAGTGATTCCATTCGTTTTGTTTTTCCAATAAAATCATACGATGCTGAGCAAATCGGTGGAAATGGCTCTGGATACCGTCCGTTTGGGTTTAATCTATTTGACCACTCGGTGCAGGGTAGCCATCCCGCCCATGATATATTTGTGTATGACCGCAATCAGGATAACTTGGATGACCAAACCGAGCAACCCATCGATGTACTAGCGATGCGCCCTGGTATTGTAGTGGCCACCGAATCTAACTGGAGTCCTGAAAGCACGTATCGTGGAGGTAATTTTGTGTGGATTTATGATCCGTGTTTGGACGGCTTATTTTATTATGCACACCACAGCCGGGTAACGGTGCAGGTAGGTGACCAAGTGACAGCAGGGCAAAAAATTGCGGAAGTAGGAAGAACGGGCTTCAATGCTGCCAAACGCCGTTCAGGCACTCATTTGCACCTCATGTATCTTCAGCTTACACCAGAAGCATTGCCGATGCCGCTCAATACCTACGATTGGCTGGCATCTGCCGAAGTGATAAAATAAAAGGAGTTAAAGTGCCCCCTTAACTCCTTTTACATTTCACTATTTTCTGATTAAATCCCTGAGTTCGGTCTGTAAAGGTTTATTGTCGGGGAACTCTTGTGGAATCCATCGCTCCACTATTTTTCCTTGCGCATCAATCAGTACAAAAGGGTAGCGCATCGTGGAAGCATAAGACTCTTTGAGCATTTGTGCGTCATCATCAGAGGCCCATAAATGCAATACTCCAGGGCGCTTTTCGGTGGTTGGCTGCCACATTTCATACGTAGTTGCTGGGGTTATGTTGAGGTAGATGAAATTCAAGCGGCCCCGGTATTTTTCTTCCAAAGGTTTAAAATCGTTTTCGTGCTGTTTTAGATTATAGCAAAAAGCAATGCAAACAGGCTTGCCCCGCAGACTTGACAAAGCTACGGTGTTGCCATCGCGGTCTTTAAGCCTAAACTCGGGAGCTTGGGAGGCTACCTTCATCTTCTCTTTTGCTTCAATAGTACGTCTAAAATAAGACACCAAAGCTGATTCTGGATATGTTTGCTCGTATTGGGTCAATAATGTCCGAGCGGTGCTCATATTGCTCCGAAACGTAGTAGAATAATTGAGCCAATGGGTCAACAAATATTCTTTTTGTTTTGGATAACTCTGGAGTTCTTCACTGCTTAGTTGATACGCCATTTGTACCGCCTCAGGAGATAGTACATACCGTTTGGCGGAGTCGGTCGGATATTTTTGGATGACGGGCACCTGAATAAAATTGCGCAGTTCGTTGCGATAGACTTCACTTAGCAGGGCCGCATCGGGCATAATTTTAAAATTCTGAAGTGCTAACTCCTGAATTTCTTTTCGTTGATTAGGCTTTAGCTGCACACCTTGATTCTCACGTATTTTTTTGTCGGAAACTACCAATTTAAGTAAATAAGGTTCCGTATTTGTAATGGCTGTTACGTAGGTTTCAAATGATTCGTCTACGGTTTGTTGACGCTTCAAGGTTTGCAAGCGTTGCTGACGTGTACGTTGCAGACTATCTACCTTGGTGAGAATGTGGAAATTATCAATTTGGGAAGGATTATACCCAAATTGGGGCAAATAATCATACATATTTTCCCGGAAATAATCTCTAAGGTACTCTTGGTAATGTGCGTTGGTACCCGTAAAAGTGAGTGTTTTATTGGGGTTTATGCCAATTGTCAGCTTATCATCTGGACTAATGAACAGCAAATAATTTACACCTTCTCGGCTTTTATATGCATTCACCGTGCGTTTGTTGACGATATTCAATCGAACAACCTGCGGTTCTTTCAGCTTAAATTCGGTCTTTGCCCATTGTTTTGTACTGTCATCAAATACACCAATGTTTAGAAATTCTACGTCGGTAAGACCGATGGAAGGTGCATCAAGATAACGGACTTTTTCGGCCGTTAAAGAGACAATAAAATCGTTGTTTTGGGGCAATTTGAGCAGAATTTGAGCCGTTTGGGCCTTTGCCGTTAAGCTTAAAAAAAGGCAAAAAGCGAACAATTTTTTCGTCATAAAGATTTTTGTTAGTTGTACAGTGCGTTAAATGTGGATACTTGCCGAAGGTGTTAATCAAATGACCCAAGATTATATAACGAAAAAGTTGTCTAAAACGTGTCTTTTCGTTGCGGCAATTTAAGTTTCGGCAGGCCCTAAAAGTGTACTGATTGGTTTCCAGGAAGGAACGTGGTCGGCAATAACTTTCAGGATGGCTGCAAAAGGTAAGAACAAAACCATGCCAGACACTCCCCATATCACTCCCCCGATAAATAAAGCAATGATGGAGGCGAGCGTATTCACTTTCAATTGACTACCAACCACCCTCGGAAAAATGACATTGGCTTCCAAGTACTGAACCACTCCAAACACCGCTACCACCGCCAAAGGATACCAAAGTGAATCGTATGAAATCCAAGCAATTGAAACAGGTAGCAGTGCTCCAACCATGATACCCACGTAAGGAATGATGGTCAAAATGGAGGTAATGAACCCAAACAAAATGGCGTACTCAATCCCGATGATCGCCAGCCCGATTGAGTTTAGTATACCGACCGATAGATATACCAGCAGCAGCCCTTTGATGTAATTATGATATGTTTGGACCGTTTGATGCGCAACCGAATAGACGAGTTTTTGATTTGATTCGCCGAAAAGCTCGTACAAAAATTTCATGATTAAACCCCTGTAGTACAGAAATAACGCAGTAAATAAAGGAATAATGAAGGCGTTGAAAAGTAGATTGGCCGTGATGTTAAACGTTCCTACTAAAATAGAACCAATTTTTGAGCCAGCTTCTGAGCCAGTTTTAATCAACCAATTGTCCAACATTTTTTCGGTGAGATGAAAACGAAATCTAAGCCAATCTTGTATTTGAGGCCAATTCTCTTTGAATTTGGTTGTGATTTTGGGCACTTCTTTTTGAAACTCATCCAATTGCCAGACCAATAATGTCAGCAATGCGGATACAATCAGGAAAACAATGGCTAAACAAGCCGTGATTGCTAAACTGCGGGGCCAGTTCCATTTTTCTAACTTCTGACAAAAAGGTGCCATGACGAT
>JAIXPV010000651.1 GCA_027486105.1 Runella sp.
ATTGTCGGCAATAAGGTATTCCTGAACATTTTGTTTTTGGGCTTGATACGCCCAGCGCTCAACGTGAAGGGGCTCAAAATTGACGATAGAAGTACCTCCCGCAATGGTATACCACACCTGAATGCCCGGTACGCCACGGTTGCCCATTTCGGTGTTGTGTTCCACATAAATACGGAGGATGCCGTTGTCTTCAAGGTCAAGAACCTCAAATTCGTCTACTTTTGTTTTGATGTTTGGCATGACTGTAAGGGTTTGATTATTAGTGTTTTACAAATTTAATGTTTTCAAAAGGCATGAAATAATTGGGCAGACAAGTGAGCGTGTCGTCGTCCAACGTAAAATCAATGCCTTTAAAACTCACCTTCTCCAAGGAAGGGTTAAGACCTACTTCAAAGTAGTTGTTGTCGTTGGTTTCAGATTTTATTTCGCTAGCAATGTCTGGAAACAGCTCGTGCTGGAGGTAAATACGGTCGATGTGCGCGTCGTTGAGGTGCAATTCGCCTTTTTTATTCACAAATTCCACTGATTTTTCCTGTCCCTTAAAAACAATCACTTTTACGTATTGCACCAACATTGGATTGGGCGCTACTACCTTGATGGTGTAGCCTTTGCCAATTTTACTTTGTTTAGTGATACTAAAATCCTTCCCAGCCTCCTTGCTGCTTTTGAGCTTGATGGTTTTGCCATCCAGGGTGTAGGTACCTTGGGCAAATCGGTCGACAGCACCGTATACGTAGAAAAATTCAAACG
This sequence comes from Runella sp., assembly GCA_027486105.1. Taxonomy (GTDB): domain Bacteria; phylum Bacteroidota; class Bacteroidia; order Cytophagales; family Spirosomataceae; genus Runella. Next base: position 751 of record JAIXPV010000651.1, read on the forward strand.
TACCTTGTTCCGTTAATGTAAATCCAGCGGCCATGTCCTGAATACCCGACAGTCGGTATTCGCCCGCTACTTTTGTTTGTGCCATACTGTTAAAATAGATGAATAATAAGAGGAAGATGAAAATGAGGGTTTTCATGACTGAAAGAAATACCCCGTAGGGGTTTTGTATCTGTTTTTTGGCTGTTTTGATGATACAAAATTGTACGATGAATAGCGGCTGCCGAAACTAATGAGGGTGAGGCGCCTAAAAAACAAGTGAAGTGCTGAAAATGAAGAGGTAAAGCGTAAAATCAGAAGATGAAAGGGAGAATGAACAGATAGAATGTTGAAAAGTAAAGGGCCTATAGTCGGTGGCTAAGAATGCTCTAAGAGGTTGAAGAAAGCAACAAAAAAGAAGTCTATTTGGGTGTATTCACAGATAAGAAAAGAGGAGTCACGCAAAGAAACTGCTCTTGGGCGCCTTTGCGTGAACTTTATATTTTTACGCTTCTTCCTTCTTCATCGACTTTTTGAAGCTTTTCAGCCCCTGCAACGGCGTATAGTGGTCGCTCTTCTTGGGAAAGTATCCAGTGCCGTTATAGACACGCTTGTTGGGGCTACATTTACATTCTTCAGAGCACGCGCCTTCCATTTTCCAGCCGCAGTCTTCGCACATTGGTACGTGAATGTTGCAGTCGTTGTTGGCGCAGTTGACCATGCGGTCGGAGGCTGTGCCGCACACGTAGCATTTTGAAATTACTTTGGGATTGACGTGGTTGACATCGACTGTCAGGCGATTGTCGAATACGTAGCATTTTCCTTCAAAATCTTCGCCACCGGCTTCCAACCCGTATTTGATGATACCTCCGTGGAGTTGGTACACATTATCAAAACCTTGGTCTAACAGATACGCACTGGCTTTTTCGCACTTGATACCGCCTGTACAATACGTTACGATTTTTTTACCTTGCCCTTTGAGGTGCTCGATTTCCTTGATATGTTCGGGAAGTTCGCGCAGGTTTTCCATATCGAACGTGATAGCCCCTTTAAATTTCCCGACGCTGTGCTCGTAGTTTGAACGCATATCAATCACCACCAAGTCAGGGTCTTCTTGCAACATCTGCTTAAATTCGGCGGGCTCTAGGTGGGTTCCTGTTTGTTTCAAGGGATCAACGGGCAGGTCTGAATTAACGATTTCTTCTTTCAACCGTACGTGCAGTTTCTGAAATGCGTGAGCTTCGTGGTATTCCACTTTGAAGTCAATCGTAGCAAAACGTGGGTCTTCTTTCACCCATTTCATATAGGCTTCACAATCGGCCACCAACCCCGACACGGTTCCGTTGAGCCCTTCAGGAGCGATGATGATACGTCCAAGCAAATTATTATTTACGCAAAACTCGTGCTGCGCATCACGATACGCCTCGGCATCTTCGATGGGCACGTATTGATAATACAAAAGGACACTGTAAGGCTTCATTACAAAAAAACGGTTGTTTGTTACGCAAACGGCTGGACATTTGCTCTTTTTCAATCAGTTAAAAGAAAATTTGACCAGATAAGTTTCCTGCAAAAATACAAATTTATAACCAGTCGATAATTGACAACGGTCATATACGGCAGAAAAAGCGCAAAATCTCTTTATCTTCGCAGACTTTTCGTATATTTCTACGTCTCAAATAGCAAATCTCATACCCCAAATATATTACTACTAACGGTTAACTTTTTTACTTCAATGCACATTGCAATTACCGGAAACATTGGTGCGGGCAAGACCACCCTAGCGCGTAAACTATCAGAACATTACAAGTGGGGCGTATTGTACGAAGCCGTAGAAGGCAATCCCTACTTAGCCGATTTTTATGAAGACATGGCCCGTTGGTCTTTCAATCTACAGGTTTTCTTCCTCAACAGTCGCTTCTCGCAGGCCCAAAAAATCCGATCTATGCATTACCAAACTGTGGTGCAAGACCGGACGATTTATGAAGATGCTTTCATCTTTGCCAAAAACTTGGCCGACTCCAAATTGATGGAAGAACGCGACTACCAAAATTACCTGATGCTTTACGAAACGATGATAAACGCCATTAAAGCCCCCGATTTGATTGTGTATCTACAGGCTGACCTGCCTAAACTCCGCAGCCAAATCCAAAAACGGGGCCGCGATTTTGAGCAAAGCATTTCTGACGAATACTTGTTGAATCTAAATGAATTATACGAAAACTTTGCCCACAGTTATCTGGACGGGACTTTATTGACCATCAACGTCAATAGTCTTGATTTTGAAAACAATACTGAAGATTTTGACTTCATTGTTCAGCAAATGAACAAGGCTTTGGGGTATCGGTAGTGGAAGTCAGAAGTCAGAAAAGGGAGCGTTCGGCTCCCTTTTCTGTTTTTATTAAACTGTAAATCTGACTTAGAAATCAGCGTCAAAGCTCAATTGTTGTACTTCTCTTTCTTTGCTGGAGTTTTTTACGCCTGCTTTCTGGTATTCGCCTACTTTTTTCTCGAAGAAATTAGTTTTTCCCTGAAGCGAAATCATGTCCATAAAATCAAACGGATTGACCGCATTGTAGACTTTCTGCAAGCCCAACGACAACAACAGGTGGTCGGCTACGAATTCGATGTACTCGTTCATCAACTTGGAGTTCATTCCAATCAACGACACTGGCAACGATTCGGTCACAAATTCTTGTTCAATGGCTACGGCATCTTTGATTAAGCTATAGACTGTTTCCTCAGGCAATTTATTGACAATGTGGTCGGTATAAAGCAAGCAAGCAAAATCTCGATGCAAGCCTTCGTCACGCGAGATAAGCTCATTAGAGAATGAAAGTCCTTTCATCAAGCCGCGTTTTTTCAACCAGAAAATAGAGCAGAATGAACCCGAGAAAAAGATGCCTTCAACGGCCGCAAAAGCAATGAGGCGCTCGGCAAATGTGCCATTGCCAATCCAACGCAACGCCCATTCGGCTTTTTTCTGCACGCAAGGGATGGTTTCAATGGCCCGCAGCATGCGGTCTTTTTCGGTCGGGTCTTTGATGTAGGTATCTATCAACAAAGAATAAGTCTCGGAGTGGATATTTTCCATGGCAATCTGAAATCCATAGAAACACTTTGCTTCTGCGTACTGGACTTCTTTCAGAAAATTAACGGCCAAATTCTCATTAACAATTCCATCTGATGCCGCGAAGAAAGCCAATACGTGGGAAATGAAATGGCGCTCACCATCGTTGAGCTTTTCCCAATCTTGCAAATCAGAGGCAAGGTCAATCTCTTCTGCTGTCCAAAAGGCCGCTTCGTGGTTTTTATAAAATTGCCAAATGTCGTGGTGCTTAATCGGAAAAAGCACAAAACGGTGGGGGTCTTCAACCAATAACGGCTCTTCAGAAGCATCTAATAAATTTGACATACAATAGGTCTTTTAGAAAAGTGTATAAAAAAATTTAATTGTCAATGAATACTCAGCGCTACGTCTTACTTCGACGTAACAAATTTATTAACTTTGATGCTCAGGCAATTATACTTTTGGGATTTATTTAGAATATTCCTATTATGTAATTTACAACTCAAAGGTTATCAGTACATTCATCAAATAAATTCCTTTTTTTTTACTATTGGTACGTATAAAGGTTATCCGTTTGCGGTCATTGTGGGGGTGGTACATCACATTTAGCTTTTCCCAAATTGACCGCCATGCACCACAGATATTTGCTTTCTCAGCCTTTAGTATAACCCGCCATATTAACTTTAGTTTCATTCATCCTGTTTAAAAAAAACACAACTCTTTGATTACCCTGTATATTGCCCAAGACATCTTAAGAAATATCCAAAACATGATTAACCTTTGGCGTTTATGACCCTCAATCCATGGTATATCCTTCAAAATGAGTCAGAAGCCGACTCCCCTTCTTTGTTGATTTATAAAGAGCGCGTTCAGCAAAATATCCTAAAAATGATCGCCATTGCGGGGAGTGCCGACCGACTTTACACCCACGTAAAGACCAACAAAATGCCCAACATCGTGAAGATGATGCTGGAATCAGGCATTTCCAAGTTTAAATGCGCCACTATTGCCGAAGCTGAAATGGCCGCTATAGCAGGTGCCAAACACCTCATTATTGCCCACCAATTGGTCGGGCCAAAAATCGAACGATTGGTTGCGCTCTGTCAAAAATATCCAGACGTATTTTTTGCGTCTCTTATTGATACTGAAGCTACCGCCGACGACCACAACCAGATTTTTGGACAACATGGCCTAATCAGTAACGTTTTTGTAGACGTCAACAGCGGCATGGATCGCTCTGGCCACCCACTCGACGATACAATTTTTTCGTTATACAAACTCCTACACAAACTCCCAAACCTCAAATGCCACGGCTTGCACGTCTACGACGGGCACCTGCGAACGCCCGATTTTGAAACACGAAAACAGGAAGTAGAAACGGGCTTTGTGGACGTTCAGCATTTTATAGAATCCATTGAGGAGGCAGGCTTGCCCAAGCCCATTATCATCGCGGGCGGTACTCCTACTTTTACTTCGCATGCGTTGCACAACGAAATTTATTGTAGTCCTGGCACGTGTGTATTGTGGGATTGGGGCTACGGCGACAAACTCCCCGAACAACCTTTTGAGTACGCCGCTTTGGTCTTGACTCGGGTGATTTCGAAGCCTAAAAAGGGAATTATTACCATTGATATGGGGCACAAAGCAGTAGCCGCCGAAAACCCAGTTGACAAACGGATTCGTTTTCTGAATTTAGAAAACTATGAGCTTATCGGCCAAAGTGAAGAGCATGGTGTGATTCAAGTAAGCGATTGGGAAAGTATCAAAGTAGGTGACGTTTTGTACGGAGTTCCGTATCACGTTTGCCCCACCGTCAACCTTTATGACGAAGCCTATGTCGTCGAAAATCAGTCTATTACTGATACTTGGCAGGTATTGGGAAGAAAAAGGAGAATTACGGTTTAAAAATAAAAATCACGCAAAGACGCTAAGATGCAAAACGTGAATCTCTTTGCGTCTTAGCGCCTTTGCGTGAACTGCCGTAGCGCTGATTAAACTGACTACGCCACAAAGATTTCCTGCGTGGGTTGTTCTGAGCCCGGAATAATGGGGAGGGTTACTTGTAAAATCCCGTTTTGATATTCCGCTTTAATCGCGGCCGAATCAATCGTTTCGTCGACAAAGAAACTCCGCTCAAACGACGCTTTTTTAAATTCGGTCCGAATCCAATTTTTGTTTTGGTCGGTTTCTTCTTTTGCCTGATACAAAACGGTCAACTCATTGCCTTTCAAGCTGATTTTGAAATCGTCCTTGGCGCGGTCGGGCGCAATAACGAAAATTTCGTAGGTGGTGTCGGTTTTCAGTACATTGACGGGTACGCGGAAAGCGCCGCCTCCAAAGGGTCGGCTAAATCGCTTCCCTGGGTGGCCGTATCCCATTCCGGGATGTCCATAGCCACATCTTCCTTGGTGATGCATATTGTTGTTGTTTAGTTGGTTACTGATTTTTTTGAGGTTCGGCCTGGGGCTTTTCAGGGCCTTGGTGACCGTGTTTGTGCCAACGGCTTTCGCATGGTTGATGGCCTTCAGCATAATGACGATGACCACGCCAATGATGATGATGCCCAACGCTAATGCGCAAACTTGCGGCGGTAATGAGCGCGACTGTCACGCCCAAGACCCATTTGGTTCTTCGGTTCATGTTGGTTCCTTAATTTTAAGAGATGTTTAGATTTTGATGGTAGGGCGTTGAAACTCGTCTTTCAAACCTTCTTTTCGGTACTGCGCCGTTACGTCTTCATAGGGCGCAAAATGGGTTTGGTATTGTTTCCAATAACGGCGGTGACGCCCCGTAAATAGGCGAAAAATCAGCCCTGCAAAAAGGAAAAACAAAAAGGCCTTCAATAATAAAAAGGGAAGGATAAATAGGAACAATCCACCCAAAAGACCTGCAATAATTACTCTCGAAACTTGTGTTAACATAGCTGTAATTGGTTTATATGGTTCATTTTAAAGCGTACAAGTTGCTGTACACACAAGATGACGAATGAAATCAAAAATTACTTTAAAGAATATGGAGAAATTTTTGATTTTTTTTGAATTGGCCTAGGCGGGGTAAGCGTGGGCGGGGGCAAGCTCCGCCCTAGATTTTTATATTTTACTGTTCATAGACCTGCTCCTACCGTTGGCAGCGTTTACGCCATTCTTCTTTCAATTTGGCGCGTTCTTCGTCAGTCATGTTCCGCCATTTTTCTCGCCACGGGGCTCCTCCCTGAAAACGATTCTCTTGGTTCCACCGATGATTTCCCCCCATGGAGCTACGCCCAAAATTCCCGAATAAAATGCGGCACAAAACAAGCAGCCCCACCGCCTGCCAAAAAGAGATTATTCCTACCCCCAGCAAAGGTGGCAGAATAGTATTCCAAAGCCATTTTACAACCCCTCCCAATGCCAGAGCCGCTACCGCTGCAAAAAAGGGAAATAGCCAAAAGCGAGGTCTGTAGTTACGTGGTCTGTTCATATTGTTACTAGTTATCAATCAAATTCATTATTAAGATTAAAAACATTTATCCACCATCCGTCAAATCCTGATACAGGCTTTCGAGACGTTGGCGCAGGTGCTGAACGGCATAGCGTTTACGAGAAATCAAGGTTTTGATGTTTTCGCCAGTACGGTCCGCAATCTGCTGAAAGGTTTCGTCTTCCAACTCGTTCCAAATAAATACTTGCCGCTGATTTTCGGGGAGTTCGTCGAGCGCGTCAAACAATTGTTGCCAAAAGATTTCCCGCAAATATTCCGTTTCGGGCGTGCCGTCGTCGGCAAGTAGCAAATCTTTAAAATAGATTTCACCTTCATCATTCTCATAGCCGTAGTCTTCTAGGTGCTCGGGTCGCTGCTTACGGTAGCCGTCTACGATGCGGTTTCGGGCCACCCGATACAACCAACTCCCTACTTGCTCAATGGCTTCTACTTCTGGTTGACTGCTCAACTGATACCATACATCCTGCAAAAT
>JAIXPV010000602.1 GCA_027486105.1 Runella sp.
AAGGAAAAAAAGAATAAAAAAAGAAGTTGACGCAACCTTCAAGGAAAAATTTACGTGTGTATAAGTGAACTCTCTAACAGCTTTATTTCACTTAAACCCTTGATTTCCATGAATGTAAAACGTCTCCTCCTCCAACTGGGGGTAGCAAGCATTGCTATGTCCTCTCTAATCAGTTGTAACAAAACGGATGATACTCCCGAACCTGTAAAAGTTACATACAACAAAGACATTAAGGCTATTTTTGTTGCTAATTGTACCCCTTGCCACTTGGCAGGCGGGGCAAATCCAAACAAGTGGGATGATTACGCTACCGCTAAATCTAAAATCACTAACATCCTTGACCGTACACAACGGATGCCTGGAACAACAGGGTTTATGCCGCGCAATGGTACCGCTCAACTCCCAGCCGCAACCATTGCCTTACTGAAGCAATGGCAAGCCGATGGATTGTTGGAAAACTAGCCACTCCTCTTTCAATACAAAAGGTTGCCTCCCAAGGGCAACCTTTTTTATTGACCTACAAAGCCGTAAATTTTGGTCTTATTTTACTTTGGAGAAAAACAACTACTTATGATGAAACACTCTACCCCTACAACTACATGGATTCTGGTGATGGCATTGCTGGGAGCATCTTTTTCCTGTAAACGCAGCAATGTAAACTACCAGCCCATTGCGGAAGCCTTCGAGCCTGATTATCAACTCAATCGTTTTGAAAACGAAATTAAGAATTTTGAAAAAGAAGACGCCGAAAAAGGCATAACAAAAGGTGAGATATTGTTTTATGGTAGTTCCAGTTGGCGAATTTGGAAAGACATAAAATCCGATTTAGCTCCTTTGCCTGTATTGAATCGCGGCTTTGGTGGCTCAACCATTCCAGAGCTCATTTACTATACAGAGCGCACCGTGTTTCCTCACGAACCCAAAGTATTAGTTATTTACGGTGGAGAAAATGATTTGACGGGTAAAAAGTACAAATCTGCCGAGCAAATGTTTGATTCCTATCGACAGTTTGTTTCAATCATTCAGAAGCGTTTACCCAAAACCAAGATTTGTTTTGTTTCAATGAAACTCTCCCCTTCGCGTCGTAAACATTGGGAAACGGTCAAAAAAGGTAATGCCCTGGTAAAATCCTTCAGTACAGGCAGATACCTATCGTACGTGGATATAAATCCTGTACTTTTCAACCCCAACGGCACTGTCAAAGGTGAGCTGTATACCCAAGACAGCCTGCACCTCAACGCACAGGGCTACCGCGAATATACCAAAGTCCTTCTCCCATTTCTAACGAAAAAATATAAATAACCCATGCAAACCACTCGTCGCCAGTTTATTCAGCAATTGGGCTTTGCTAGTACGGGAATCGCCCTTGGGGCCAGTATCCCTTTTGATTCGTTTGCAAAATCAAAACTAAGCCTTCCGCGAAGCACACCCGAAGCTCAGGGCGTAGACTCTGCTGGGATTACGGCCTTTATGAATGCCGTAGCTCAAAGCAAGCATGAGTTTCACAGCTTGATGATTCTCCGCCATGGCCAAGTCGTGGCCGAAGGTTGGTGGGCACCTTACCGACACGACTTGAAGCATACGCTATATTCGATGAGTAAAAGTTTTACTTCCACGGCGGTGGGTTTTGCCGTTGCCGAAGGGAAACTCAAAACAAGTGATTTGGTGGTGTCATTTTTCCCCAATGACTTGCCAGCTACAATCAGCGAAAACTTGGCCCAGTTGACCGTAAAAGACCTGCTTAGCATGTCGGTGGGTCAGGAAACCGAACCGATGGTCAGAAACGAAGACAATTGGGCCAAGGCATTTTTGGCCACCCCCATCAAATATAAACCAGGCAGCGTGTTTTTGTACAATAGCATCGCTACTTATATGTGCTCAGCCATCGTGCAGAAAGTAACGGACCAAAAAATCATTGACTACCTCAAGCCGCGTCTTTTTGTCCCGTTGGGTATTGAAGGAGCAGATTGGGAAGAAGATTCGCAGGGCATTAATACAGGCGGTTGGGGCCTCCGTGTACGGACCGAAGATTTAGCTAAATTTGGACAATTATACCTGCAAAAAGGGAAATGGAACGGTAAGCAACTGATTCCAAAAGCATGGGTAGAAGAGGCTACAACTTTTAAAATCCAACAGCCAGCTCCCGCAACCCCAACCCGACCGAATGACCAAAACGACTGGTTGCAAGGGTATTGTTACCAGTTTTGGCGCTGCCGGCACAATGCCTACCGGGGCGACGGTGCTTATGGGCAGTACACCATTGTGATGCCTGATCAAGATGCCGTTGTTGCCATCACAAGCGAGACCTCCAATATGCAGGGTGTTTTAGATTTAGTTTGGGAGCACTTATTGCCCGCCATGAAATCACAGGCGCTCCCCGCCAATACCGCGGCCCATAAAGCATTAAAACAACAAATGGCCGCCTTGGCGCTACTGCCTCCGAAGGGTGGTGAATTGCGTACCAATGCCGCCAAAATATCAGGGAAATTGTTTCAGATGGAGCCCAATTCACTCAACGTCGAAAGTATTTCACTGGCGTACCGCGAGGGCGATAGCTACCAATTTGTGCTGAAAGACCATGAGGGGGTTCATCGGGTAATATGCGGACTCGAAAAGTGGGCATTTGGTGAAACTGACCTTGCCCGACCCAATTTGGTTAATTCCTCCAAAAT
>JAIXPV010000499.1 GCA_027486105.1 Runella sp.
GGATTTGGTCGTTAATAACAACAATGCCAGTTTGGGCGTATTTCGAAATCATTCTGTCGAAAATCTGCACAATCATTTTTTGCGCGTAAAACTCAAAGGAACCCAAGCCAATCCTGATGCAATCGGTGCCAAGGTATATCTCTACCAAAAAGGGAATATGCAGTATTTACAACAAATGCCCAACCGAGGGTTTCAGTCGTCGAGTGATTTGAATTTGGTGTTTGGCTTGGGTAATAACCCGCAAATTGATTCCGTAATCGTGATTTGGCCTGATGATAAAATGCAGTCTTTTACTAATATCAAAGCCAACACTGAACTGAAACTGGATTACATTACCGCAAAAAAACAGTGGAAAATGCCATTAAGTCCACGCAAGGATTATCCTTTTGAGCAACTTACTGACCGAATAAAACTTGATTTTTTACATGAAGAAAACAATTTTGTAGACTACAATCGTGATGGGCTGCTCAAACAGATGTACTCTACTCAAGGGCCTGCCCTGGCCGTGGCTGATATCAACGGTGATGGGTTGGATGATGTGTATATTGGGGGAGGGTCTGGAAAAAGACGGGCATTGTTTGCACAACAAACCGACGGCACATTTTCAGAAATATCAAAAACGAGTTTTGGCTCTCCTGCCACCGCTGATGAAACTGCCGCTACTTTTTTTGATGCAGACGGCGACAAGGATTTGGATTTATACGTAGTCACTGGAGGGAATGAATTCATGACTGGCGGAGCTATTTTGGCAGATATGCTCTACTTGAACGATGGCAAGGGCAATTTTATCCTTAGCCAAGGAATCCCCAATGTTTTTGAGAATGGCTCTTGCGTGGCCGCTGCCGATTTCGACCACGACGGAGACATTGACTTGTTTGTGGGTACGAGGATGATTTCTGGAAAATACGGTCTGAACCCACGAAGTTATTTGTTGCAAAATGACGGTAAAGGGAATTTCAAGGATGTAACCAAAGAAATCATGCCTAACAATTCGCTGGGAATGGTCACTGATGCGAGCTTTGAAGATTTAAACAAAGATGGGTACCCCGAACTCATCGTTGTTGGAGACTGGATGCCGATTGTCATTTTGCAAAACCAAAAAGGAAAGTTCCCACAGGCACTTAATAAACCCATTGAGTACTCCAACGGTTGGTGGAATGCCCTTGAGCCGGCTGATATAGACGGAGATGGAGACATTGATTTTATTGTTGGAAATTTAGGTAAAAACTCAAAATTGCAATGTTCTGAAAAAGAGCCCGCTGAGTTGTATATTAATGACTTTGACCGCAATGGAAGTGTGGAGCAAATTATCACCTGCTACAATCCTGACGGCAAAACCTACCCGATGGTATTAAAGCCTGACCTGCAAAAGGTATTGCCTGTTATCAAAAAACGCTTCATACGTCATGAAGACTACGGAGGGAAATCTATCGAAGATATTTTTACACAGGAACAAATGGAAGGTGTACAGAAAAAAACGGTGTACCAATCTAACAGTTCTTTGCTAATAAATAACGGTCAGGGAGAATTTACACTTCAAGCGCTCCCTTTAGCGGCGCAATTCTCACCTATTTTCGGCATTGTTGTTACAGATTATGACAAAGACAAAAAGCTGGATATTTTATTGACGGGTAATTTCTTTGACGTCTTGCCTGAAATGGGTCGTTTTGATGCAAACCATGGCTTGGTACTGAGAGGTTTGGGCAATAACGTAAAAGGGCAACTTGAGTTTGAAGTCCTAAAAGCGTCTCAATCTGGCTTTTCGGTCAATGGGCAAGTACGTAAAATGCATAAAGCGCGCAGTATAAAGGGGAAAGAATTGTTTATTTTAGCTAAAAACAAAGATAAAGTTCAAGTGCTGGGATTGAATTAGTAGCATGAGTTCAACAGTAACTTAACCTGGGATTGTCGGTGTCGCCACGAGCTATTCTTGGGTAAACTACTGTTGAACCTTTATTCTTTAAAGGTAGAGAAAGCAAAAAAACTAGTTGGGTTGCAGCGCCATTAACTTTTCATTGTTGCGCGCTACAATATAAATGAATGATTTTCCAACCTTTATTTTCTTAATACGCCGCACTTGACCGTCGAGGCGAGTATCCAACAAAGGGTGTGGAAGGAATTGGCCTTTACTGTTGAGTGAAAATACGCTTCCATTGTCGGCATCATAGAGTCCCATTTGGATATTGCAGTCAAAGAAATTGCCGAGCAGCATAAGATCGGTTTTTTTCGTCAGCGGGTTGATTATTGCTTCGGCAGCATAGTATGAAGTAAATTGGGCATTACTCCCTAAGCTTCGTAGAAGAAACCCGTCTTTACCTTTGTTTTCCAGCCAAGCGTTTTCAAAATAATTTGCTTCCAACACCAGTGATTCGGCTACTTTTTTACTGCCTAAAATTTCGCTCAGGGAAGCTTTTGCAAAATCGCGGGATTGAAGAAATTGTTTTTTGATATAGGGAATTTGCCTTTCCACTTCGCGTTTGTCCGGAAAAATAGTTTCTTTTCCCAGCAGATAATAGGTGATGATTGGGTCAGGGCGGCCATTTTCGTCGTAGTCATTAACATACATCCGCACGGGTTCTTTGTCAGAAGCGTGCAATCTACTGTTTAAACCGACGTTACCGCAAATTAAATCCAAATCACCATCTTGATCTATATCAATGGGTTTAATAAAATTCCACCAGCCATTTTTATCAGTTAATGGCTTTTGGGTAAATTTCATGGAGGTATTTTCAAACATAACTACTTTTCCCCATTCATAAGCAACGACTAAATCAAGGTCTTTGTCGGCATCCAAATCTATCCACTGCGCATCTTTTACCAATCCTCCTTTTTTAAGATCGGGGGCAAATAGCTCGGTTTGATCCTTGAAATACCCTTTGCCATCATTGATAAACAAATAAGAATCAGGTGTTTTGCCGTAGGCAAAAGGCACAGATCGAGCGCCAATGAAGACATCTGCAAAGCCATCTTGATTAACATCTGCTACGCGCACTACCTGCGCGTTAATAAAAAAGCCTTTGAAGGCCAAAGTATCTTTTCGCAATTGTCCGTTGCCGTCATTGAGATACAAACGGGTTTGGAGATATTCAGATTTTCCAAAATATTCATTCCCCCCCGACCCAACGATTAAATCCATGTTTCTGTCGTTGTTTACATCTATCCAAACGGCATCAATGTCTTCAAAATCAGCGTCTTTAATGAGCGCTTGTTGGGGTAGACGTACAAATTTTTTATTTAATTTCTGAATATAAATTTGAGAGGCTATTCCTCGCGAAGCCCCCATAAAGACATCGTCTAAGCCGTCGGCATTAAAATCACCAATGGCCAAAGCAGGACCTTCAGTAGACATCATATTGGGAATCAATGCCTCGCGGTCAAACTCATTGAATGGGTTTTCCTGATGTAAAATATCCAAGCCAAGCGAAGCGGCTTGGTCTTTAAAGCGCCCTTTTTGTATATGCCAACGTCGATAATCATAGATGGGAAGGTTGGGCTTATAGGTCACTGAAAGCGTTTTTTTTAAATCAACATTTTTCAGTGTTTCGTAGTCATTGGTGGGCCAAATCACCACGACCGAATCCACTTTTTCTACCTTCCCAAGACCAATCAATAAGGGAATCTCTGCACTGCTTTGAAAACCTCTCACTGGAAATTTCTCATGATAATGCACCTCACCACCGCTGTAAACCAGGCATTTGGCCCCAATCGCATTTAGATTTCCTGGCTTACCATTAAGATTGATTTTCAGGCTTTTGTTTGCAGAATTGGGGGCTTGTTGGGAGAGGTTTTCATAGACAAAAACAGACTCATTGATATTGTTTGTGACAATGTCCAAATCACCGTCGTTGTCTAAATCAGCATATACGGCACCATTTGAATATGAATCTGCATTGTTGTCAATGAATTCCGCTTGATCTTCAAAAAGCAGGTCGGGAGTGTTTTTAAAGAAACGATTCGGGATTTTTACTTCTGGTAACAAATGGGTCAATGCTTCATTGGATTCATCAAAACGTTTTTCACTAATTTGTTGCTGGATTTCATCGGTTGACACAAAATTGATGTAATCCATATCGTTCATTCGCTTGTTGATACCGTTTGAAACAAAAATATCTTTGTGTCCGTCGTTTTCAAAATCAAACATCAAAGCTGACCACGACCAGTCAGTTGCATGAATCCCGGCGGCCATTCCTATTTCTGAAAAAACACCTTCTCTATTGTTGAGTTGCAGATTGTTGCGGGCAAATTGAACATTATAACCTTGACCAAGCTTAAATTTAAAATTATAATAGGCATCTTCTCCTTCCGACCGTTTCAAGATTTCGGGATCGTAGGGTAGCATATCAAGGGTCAAAATTTCTGGAAAGACATCATTGTTTAGATCGGCAATATCTACACCCATGGTGAAGCGACTGGTATGGCGAATCCGCTCTTTCATTTCATCACGAAATGTTCCGTTTTTTTGATTAATATATAGATAGTCGTTTTCGTGAAAATCATTGCCAACGTATATATCAGGGTAGCCATCCAAATTGACATCGCCCAGAGCAATCCCTAAACCATAGCCTAGCACTGATGAATTGATACCTACTTTTGGGGTGGTTTCAACATATCTGCCGTTTTGATTTTCAAAAAAACGGTCACCAGATAGGGGGTGAAAAGTGTTCAAAAACACGTCTCTTTTACCAAAAGTGCCATTTTGATGTACTGAATGATTAAGTTGGAAAAGATCAAGGTCGCCGTCGGCATCGGCATCAAAAAAAGCAGCCTGTGTGCCAAAACCCACTAAGTCTAATCCATACTCTTTTGATTTTTCGATAAAATGAGGAATGCCCTCTGGATCTATATTCTGACATACAAAGAGCAGATTATGTCCTTTTAAAACTGAAAAATCACCCACACGACTTATGTAAATGTCTAACAAGCTATCTTGGTTGATATCCACAATCGAAACTCCAGTAGACCAGCCTGCGGGGGCTTTGAAACCGGCCTTTTCAGTAATATCTTCAAATTGCAGTTTTTTATTGTTTGTTTTATTGAGGTACAGTTTATTGTCGGATTGATTGGCAGTAAAGACCAAATCTACAAATCCATCCTTATTAAAGTCAGCGGCCCCAGTTCCTCCACCATTATAAAAATACATGTAGTTGAAAATATTGAGATTGGGGCTTGGTTTAATGGTGTTACTGAATATTAAGCCTGTTTTTTCACCATTGTGCAATCTAAATTTCGACTCTTTGTTGGTTTGACAACCTACGAGTGTGATCAACAGACCCACCAAAATCGTTTTGGGGAACAGAGGAATATAAAATACAGAAACTTTGATTTTCAGCATACCTACATGAGTGAGATTGCCTGCAAGTGAACTAAGCAGCAGATTACTTTACTATTTTCAATAAATCTTCAGCGCTATCTGAAGTGAATTTGGGTTTGTTAATGATGATTGCGCCAGTAATAGGCACATAATTTTCTGGAATGGTAGCATCGCCAGGCTTATTCAAATTGCCCTCCAACTCAATGATGATACGTTTTTTTGATAACTCAGTTATTTTTATTTTTCCTTCTGTCAAAAGATATCCTTCACCTACTTGTGTAGCATCATTAACGAGTTTACCTATCATAAATATCACTTGATCGGCAGAGAATTGTCCTAAAGTAATATTCACAAGTGAAAATGAAATGGGGTTATTTTGATACCAATCTTTTTTTATAAACTCTAACTCAATATTTCCTTTGGTACTATCCATTAAGCTTGCCTTAAACGATTGAGGTAATACCCTCACTTGCGTATTGAAGGAGAGATTGGATGTATAAAAACTTTTGTGATTGATGATCATCTCTACGGCGGCATCACCGTCTTGGAGTTTTTCTGCTTTTGCAGATAAAGCAGCCATGTCAACTTTCTCGGTGTTAGTGCAGGCAGTATTCAACCAAACTCCGATCAGAATCAAGTAAATAATGTTTTTCATCGTTATAAATAAAACTAAATCAAGGTCAATGATACTACAAAAAGAAAATGCCCGAAACAAAACGTTCGAGCATTTTCAAAGCAATTATCAAAAAGAAATTAGTAACCAGGGTTTTGCTTCAAGTTGGTGTTTGAGGCAATGGCCAAAGCAGGTATGGGGAACAATACAGTGTAAGGTTCTACGTTTGTTACATCTTGGTACTTACGGTTGAATTTGCCAAAGCGAATTTCGTCGGTACGTGCAATACCTTCCCAATATAACTCAAGTCCTCTTTCTCTTAACATTACATCATCATTGATAGATGTGGCAGTAGAAGCCTTACGTAGGGTTCTTAGTTCGTTCAAAAGCTTCAACGCTTCAGCAGTGTTGCCTGCACGATATAATGCTTCGGTTTTCATTAAGTGTACATCAGCATAACGGAAAATCAAATACTTACCAAAATCTGCTGGGTGATATTTAATGACACGGATACCTTTTTCGGTAGAGGCACCTGCTAAGGGTACATCGCGTGTGAAAATTAAAGGCTTTTTAGAACGAGAATCCACAATGGGGGTTTTATCCTCTCTGAACTGCTGACCAATCAGGAAGCCTTTGTGCAGACCGCCATAGCCTTTTTGGAAGCCTACTTCGCGGAAGCGACGCTGGTCGTTAGCCTCAAACTTATCATAAAACTCCGCCAAAGTAGCAAATCCATTCCATGGGCCATCTTTTTCAGCATCAAAACCACCTTGGTCATAGTGCATGGTCATCATCCAACGGTTACGAGGCGAGCCTTGCAAGTCAGTAAAGATTTTATCTTTTGATACGTTGGCAGTGAATGGATTGAAGAAATCAGGATCTAAATCGAAACCATCCGCTTTGACAGCATCGCAATACTGAACAACTTTATCCATGTCAGCTTTATCGAAATTATAAGGGCCTTCAGGTTTGGCTGACTTATAAACTGCTTTATTCAAATGTAAACGTGCCAAAAGTGCATTGGCCATGGCTTTGGAAGCGCGTGCATTGATAGCTGCAGGCCCCAACTTCGGCAAATTCGGAAGAGCTTCTGTCAAATCCTTTACGATAAAATCAAAGGCTTCTGAACGCGAAAGTACCGAAGGAAGTGCATCTACACCTTGATCAACTGTACGACGTGGTACTTGACCAAAGAAATCCATTACATGGTACATATACATGGCACGGATCGCTTTCGCTTCTGCTGCCTGTACAATGCTGGGATTGGAAGCTAAGAGCTGTTCGCACTGATACGCACGACCATTGAGTGTGTTCCAAGTGTTTAGAACTTGGGCGTGAGTTGCATCCCATGTGTGAGCGTGCAACGTCCGCCATACACCGTTATCGCCCCAGTCTACCCCACGAGTGGGGGGAATCATTTCGGCTGAGGGATGCTGGCCAAGAGAATATAAATTAGCTTGGTCATTAAATACACCCAAGTCATTGTAAAGCGCATTAAGTAGTTCTGTTGGATTACCAGTAGTGGTAGTACCGCCAGTTGTCTGAACAATGGTTGAATCTTTCTCTTTCACTACTAAATCGGTACATGAGGTAAGGGCAAGCGCACCCAATCCACACAAGTACATTAGTTTTGATGTTGTTTTTTTCATTGTTGTGGTTAGTTTTAACTAGAATGAAATGTTTGCTCCAAAAGTGAACGTACGGGATCTTGGAAAGGCCGTATAGTCAATACCTAATGAAGGCACGCCATTTATCTGCTTGTTGGTATTTACCTCTGGATCTTGACCTGTGTATTTGGTAAATAACAAC
>JAIXPV010000518.1 GCA_027486105.1 Runella sp.
ACATCGGCCAAGGGATCAACGGACCAGAATCGCCCCCAATGGTTTGTTTTATTATTTGGAAATTAAAGCGCGCTAATTGCAAAGCCTTTGTAAACGAAAGATAACCTATATTATCGCCCTTTATATGAATTACTTACAAAGTTTTAGAGCATCATAAATAGTTTGGGAAACATTTTCCAATGATGATGTTATCTTTAAATCTTCCAATGGGACAAAGCCTTCCTTCCAACCTAAATTTTCAGTTGGGTATACTGTAAGAGTAAACCCTTCCAATTCAATATTGCATAACTTTGAGTCGGTTTGAAGTGATTTTATGGATTTTTCCTGTACATTGGACAGAAAATCTTTTTGTTGTTTTTTCCAATCAGTTGGATGAGGCACACCAGTCTTAAAAGAATTTAAAGCTTTTATTACATTACTAGCAATTTCATCAGGTGAACAATTAATAGGCAAAATAATAAATGGGGATGAGGCTATTGATAATCCCGTAATACTGTATGAATACGAGTGAATGATAAACTTCTCCCTCTTTTGATAAATACATGCTTCTTTTTTCATGGGATGGGAATAAATTTTACGGTAACAGGATTGGGTGAATTGGCTCCATACTGAATAACTTGATTAATAACTTGTTGTTGAGCAGCTGTCAGGTTTCCTTTCGGTATTGCTACTTCCAAAGCTCTTCCAGAAATACTTGACTGATTAATATTTACGCCAGCCCAATTTCTTCCATTAAAGGTTGCCACCTTGTCAACATAACCTTGTAAAAGTCTTTGCAAGGTATTTGTATTTTGATAGGTAACGGATTTCAAGTCAACACTTTTTATACTTGTTGCAACTCCATTGGCAAACTTATCTATTGTAGGAAAATTACTAGGCAAATTACTTCCTAATATTGACTCTATATCTCTTCCTCTTTGAAATGGTTTTGCCGCCCATACTGAACGAGATCCAAAGCCTAGAAAGCGGACTAAGCGCCCAATTATTGGGCCTAAAACTTTACCCCCTATATAAGTTGACTCAATTGTATAGTCTGGTGTAATACCATTTATCTGAGCTTGATATGTTCCATCTTCCTGCCTTTTGTAAACATTACCTCCAATTATTATTGAGCTTTGAGAAGGTTTTTGAAAATTGGATGGAGATTGCTTATCATCCCCATTCCCCGTTGCATTATAATCACCATCAGACCTGATATTCTTTGTGAAACCTTTATAAGTACCATACCCATCAGTAAAAATCTCAGTCTTTTTATCATCATCCTCCAGCATCCCCGTCGGGTCAGTGACATTGACGGGATTGTTGAACGCATAGCGATAAGGTGTCATACTCGGCACGACATCGGCCAAGGGATCAACGGACCAAAACCGTCCTCCAATGGTTTTATCCAGATACCGTGCGCCAAAATCGGCAATGCCGTTCAGGCCAAACAGCGCCAATGATTCTTTGTCCTGATATTTAAAGCGGTTCTCGGTAGGATTCTCCTGCCCCAATCCATTCAGGACAATGCCCGTGGGGACAAAATGGGTAATGTCTTTGGGGCGTTCTCTCTGATGCAAAATAACAAAGCCCCGTCAGGGGCTTCGCTGTTTTATGACACTTTCTTCAATGCTTTTTTTGCTTCATCTCTAATAACTTTGTCATCATCATTAGATAATTGAAGTAATACACTTTTCACATTATCAGTCTTTATTTTTCCTAATGCAGCTACAAACATTTGCCTTGATGATCCATTCTCTTTATTCAATACTATGGGGAAAATATTAGCAACTTCGCCTTTTGTGATTGTTGCATTTACAGCGTTTCCAATAACCCATCTAAGATTTTCTTTGTCATTGGGCAACTGCAAATATTCTTTTACTAATAAAGGCACTACAAGCCCCTTCGCTTCGGGAACCGTTAAAGCTCGCACTATTCCTTCTTTGTTTCGCACATAGTTTACCAATGGTAAATATTTCATCAAAACAGGAATAGCCTTTGGGTACTTGTTTTTGGTATTTACTAAATCCCAAATAGAGTCTATTTTAATATCTAAATCGGCAAGTTCATCAATTAATCCTTTATATTCTTTTGCTCGTTCTAACTCAATCTGTTTGGCCAGTAAAAGAGTTTCTTGTACTTCTTCGCTTGTTCTTGGTTTCCCAACAAGCTCCTTCCATCTTTTCTCCATTTGATCTAAATTGCTCATAACATTTTTATTTAAATCCTGGCACAGGGTTATGTAAAATAATTTTCTGGTCAATTAATTTTTGTAATGGCTTAGAAAAAGTTGTACTAGGTCTTGTATGCAACATGAAATCTAATCCGTTATCTTGAGAATATTTAAGATAATCCCTTAACTGTCCTGTAAAATTGAGATGTTTAACATTTTTAGACTCTTCAAGTAGTCCATTCGCTAATCTGTCTGGAAATCTTGTTCTGCCACCGATATTGATTGCAGTTTTAGAACTCGACATTCCTAAAGCCTGCTCCATAGCACTTCCCATTGCTTTAGAGTTTGCTATTCCCCCCTTTGCAGCCTGCTTTGTTAAGTTAATAGCAGCTTGTGGTTTGCTAAAGGGATTTATTTTTGCAAATAACGCCAATTCTTGCAATACTTTCAGGGGGAGAAAAGCTAAAAAGCTGTCTATAAGTTTCGTAGGATCATCATCTTCTCGTGTGTCTACCATAAATCCGCCAATCAACCCCGGATATTCGTTAGGAAGAAGCATTGGGCGTTTTTCATCTTGTATCACCGACGGCTTCGACTTTTTGCCTTTCTTATCACCTTCTCCCGTTGCATTATAATCACCATCAGACCTGATATTTTTTGTGAAACCTTTATAAGTACCATACCCATCAGTATAAATCTCAGTCTTTTTATCATCATCCTCCAACATCCCCGTTGGATCAGTGACACTGACGGGATTGTTGAATGCATAACGATAAGGTGTCATACTTGGCACGACATCCGCTAATGGATCGACGGCCCACCATCTTCCGCCAATGGTTTTATCCAAATACCTAGCTCCAAAATCGGCAATGCCGTTCAGGCCAAACAGCGCCAA
>JAIXPV010000759.1 GCA_027486105.1 Runella sp.
GCCGTTGTTACCAATCCCGCCGGGAAAGTAATACGGATTCTTCGAGTGCGTCAGGCCATCGGGGTAACCTTGAAAACCTTTGGTATTGCTGATCAATTCGGGGGCCCGCGCTTCAAAAGTGCCATTGAAATACGACCGAATATGCGTGCCATCGTACGTAAATGCCACGCAGCACCATTCGTTGGCCGGCACTGTCTGCGCACTTGCCGAGTAATCAATGGAGTAGGGGAACGGCGGTGTGGGCTTGCCGGTAAGTGAAATATGTCCGCAGACCTGATTGCGACCGTTATAATGCGGCAACGATACAAACAGTCCATACTGCCGCTTGCCGCCGTCCTGATACTCATTCCAAATTCCTCCTACAAAACCCGTTTGTTCGCCCGTCCATTTCACCCACGCCATCACGGTCACGCCCTGATTTTTGCCGTAGATATTGAGCTTGCCGAGTTGGGCATTGGGCAAGGAAAGAAAGGCTCTGTTGCCAAAAAGCGTCGAATAGCCCGACAGAGGCCCTTCGCTGATGCGCGGCAGGGTTCCGTTTTGTTCCATTAAAGGAAACTCGGCGACACCGAGTGCATTTCTCGGTTGCCCTTCTTCCTCTTTGAAATCCCAGAGAGCCACCAGCCCTTTGGTTGTCAGCAGTTGTTGCATGGAGTTCGTTTTGAATTGCCCATACGCAACGATCCCGTCGGAAAGAAATCCCAAAAAGAGCAAGAGATATGAGCAATAGAACGGAATGTTTTTTTTCATTTGTATTAATACCCAGGGTTTTGATCTTTGCTGGGGTCGAGGGCGGTGTTAAAATTCAATTCTCCCACGGGAATCGGCCATAGCAAATGCTTGTCTGCCACGTCTTTACCCGTAGCTGCTTTAATGATTTGTTTCAATTTTGGTGTACCCAAACGTTTGAGATCCAGCCATCGTTTGCCTTCGTATTGGGTTTCGTAGCCTCTTTCCTGCAACACCAGATCGTTGAAGGTTTCAGCGGTATAATCTGCCAATTTGAAATCAACGGTTGAAGGTGTAGTTACGGGTTTACCGTACGCCCGGCGATGAACCTGATTGAGGGCTTCCATCGCGGCAGGGGTAGGGGCATTTCCTGCTCTGCAGGCCGCTTCTGCATACATTAAAAGCACATCAGCGTAGCGATATATCGGAAAATCATTGCCAGCTCCCGTACCCGAAGGCGCGAGTGCATCCGAAAATTTCTTACACAACATACTGTTTGCCCCTAATCCAATGTTCCAATTCACCCAATTGTAGTTTTTTCGTAAATCATTGTTATCCCAATTTTTATATACAGGGTTGGTTTGAGAGTCGGTATAATGCGCAAAAAAACCGCCTGCACCGTGCAATCGGGTGCCTGGGTGATGGGCAAACATCGCCAAATACATTCCCTGATTGTTTTGCCTTGTCATTTTCAAATAAAAAATCTCTTCGGGAGTAGTGACCACGGTGGGGCCAAACACCTTGTCAAAATCAGCAGCTACAGTGACGGGTACCAACGAAAATTGACCAGATTTGATGATTTCGTCGGCTTTATCCCGGGCTTCGGCGTACTGGTTTCTTGTAAAATAGACCTCAGTTAAAGCCGCTTTGGCGGCCCATTTGGTGGCACGGCCTACTTGGGCGCCCTTGTCGGGGAGATTGGTTTCGGCTTCTTTGAGGTCGGCAATGATTAAATTGTACACCTCATCGGCGGTACTGCGTTTTACGTTTGGTTCAGTGAGCGTGGCTTCGGTTCTGATCGGTACGCCGCCCCAATTTCTGACCAGCCAAAAGTAATTGTAGGCCCTTAAAAATTTAGCTTCAGCAACGTACTTAGCTATATCGGCCTGACTGATACGCGTACCTTTAGGCGCATTTTGAATGACTAAGTTGGCATTTCGAATGCTCAGGTAAAACAACCGCCAACCCTCGTCGGTACGGGGAATATTGGTGCTGTTGAGTCCCTGAAAATCGCTTAATACCTGATAACTTCCGCGTCCGTAGCTGTAATCAGTATATGCCTCTACCTGCGCTCCGAGTTGACCACTGATGCCGTTGGTAGCTCGCAATTCCTGATACGCGGCATTGACGGCGGTTTCTACTTCAGCTGCCGTATTGTAAAATGTTTCAACGGCAACTGCTTTGGGGGCTTCTTTTAATACATCTTCACAAGAAGTTAAAAAGAGACTTGATGCTATGAAAATGAGTATTTTTTTCATTTTTCTATAAGATTGGATTCTTGAGTTCAATGATTAAAAGCCCACTCGTACGCCAAACGTTACGGCTTTGGAAGTTGGGTAACTGTAATGGTCAATACCCTGACCGATGGAGTTGGGGCCGCCTTGGGAGTTGGTTTCGGGGTCCCACCACGAGTACTTCGTAAACGTTAGTAGGTTTTGACCACTGGCATAAATTTGGGCCGTACGCATCCAATTTACGCGCCATTTTTGCAGCGGCAGGCTGTAGGCCAACTGAATGTTGCGTAGGCGCAGATAAGAGCCGTCTTCGACCAAACGGTTGGAGTAATTGTAGCTGTTTGACCTCGAAATCACGGGATATTTAGGGTTGGGATTGCTCGGCGACCAATGATTGTACAGCACTTCGCGGGGCATATTGAGACCGA
>JAIXPV010000559.1 GCA_027486105.1 Runella sp.
GGGTCAGTCGGAAAAGTTGGGGGGTGAGAAAAAAATCAGTTGTTTTGCATTGAATCAATTTTGAATACATTGCAAGAATCTTACTTAGCCTTAGTGCGTTTTCTGTTGCCCGAGGGAATGCTTAACTATTTCGAACTTTCTAAAATCGTTGAAGCCATTCCCGGTCTGCATATTTACTTGGAAGAGAAGAATGTGCCACCTACCGAATATAAAGACCAAAAATTAGAGTCGAAGGGCTTTTTGCCCGAAATATACATTCAGGATTTTCCCATTCGCAATCAGCGTGTTACACTCTGTATCAAGCGCCGTCGATGGGAAATTAAGGATACCGGTGCGATAGTGAATAGGGATTGGAATATAGTACAACAGGGGACTCGAATGACGAAAGAGTTCGCTGATTTTTTAAAAGGACTGTATTGATAATCATCCTGTTAGTTGTTCGCAATTAGGCAAATACTTTCATTTGGATGGTAAGCAACTGCAAGAACAGTATAAAAACCATATCAGTGATTATAAGGATTGGAAACAGCGTGAACATGCGGCTGAATGGCTTTTATATCCTGAAAATGCGGGTTCACATCTAAGTATTGATGAGACCTCGCTGTCCAATGGTGAACTTTATACGATTGTAACCAATAAGGCTGCTAAAGGTCGAAAAGGTTCATTGGTAGCGATGGTCAAGGGAACGCAGGCAAGCTCAGTTATCGACGTTTTGAGCAAGATTCCCAAGCGTATTCGAGGCAAAGTTCAGGAGGTGACCTTGGACATGGCTGCCAACATGGGCATGATTGTAAGTCGCTGTTTCCCAAAGGCATCAAAGGTCATCGACCGTTTTCACGTCCAGAAATTGGCTTATGATGCAGTTCAGGAAGTGAGAATTAAATACCGATGGGAAGCATTGGAACAGGAAAATCAAGCGATTGAAGCTGCAAAGCAAGGTGCCTTTCCTTATCAACCTGAAATTCTTGCCAACGGCGATACACTCAAACAGCTGCTGGTTAGAAGCAGGTATTTATTATTCAAACATCATGATAAATGGACTGGCTCGCAGGTCGGGCGTTCGAGGCTACTTTTCGAGCGTTATCCGGTTATTGAACAGGCCTACAAGCTGGCAACCGGATTAGGGACAATCTTTCGGACGGGTAAAAACAAAGAACAGGCCTTCAAAAAATTGGCGCTTTGGTACAATGAAGTCGAAGAATGCGGCCTTGATTCTTTTAAAACCGTCGCAAGGGCTATTCAAACACATTATTTGGACATCCTAAACTTCTTCAATAACAGAAGCACCAACGCTTCGGCCGAGTCTTTTAATGCTAAGATCAAGGCATTTCGATCATCTTCCCGAGGTGTCAGGGATATTCCATTCTTCTTATTTAGATTGACGAAATTATATGCTTAGCTTCCCCAAGAATTCAGCTTGAGCCGATATCGGTCTGGAAAGGTATTACAAAATAGATACGTCTATAAACGACATGACCCCGTCTCAAGGAGACGGGGTCAATGCTACACACTTTACCCTACTTTGAAAATTATTTTTAAGCTATCAAATAGCTCGCTTATTGCTTTTCCATAACATTGAGTACAGTCAATATGAACTACTCTTTGAAGAGTTTTTTTCGACTGCTATTTCGACCACTAAATTACTGTGAATTTGAACACAGAGGACGTTGTTTTGCCTCAAAAAACCGTGAAACCTAACTATTGGCCGGTGAAATGACTATAAAAGCGGGTGAAATGACTGTTTTAATGGGTGAATTTGTAGCCCAGATTTTCCTTTTTAGACCTAAATTTTGAGAACAAAATAAAAAATCCTCGGTCAAACGAGGATTTTTGGAGTTCTTAAAACTGAAATTGTGGGCTAGATAAGGATTCCCTGTCGAACCAGCTCTTTAAAAATAAATTTTCCGAGCGCTTGTTTGGGGTTGACAAAGGGCGGTTTCAAAAGATAATTTTTTAGACCGTCAGAAATTTCGTATGTTGAATAAAGTATTTTGTCAAACAATACTGGAGCGTCTTGCAGCTCAAAGATACTGTACCTGCTAAAGTTGAATTCATAATGAATTCGTTTGTAGGCCGAATTTGGCGGTGACTGTAATGAATCTTCCCGACTGATTAGTGCGTTGTGTATGTAATTCCATCCTTCCCATTGTTCTGGATAGGAAGCCACATATTTGGCAAAAAAGTCGAAAAGATATTGCAATGTTTTGGTTGAAAACTCTTCCCTTGAAATTCCTGGTTCCGCTTTGATGGCCTCACCAGCATAAAGCATATTGGTGCGGTCGGGCTTACGGTAGGAAACAACAGGCACAAGTGGTACGCCAGTGATGTAACTAAGATAGGTCATCCCTTTGCGTGCGTTAATTTTTTGACTTAGAAAGTCTACGGGGTCAAGTTTCTCATCTCCTGTACCAGTGTTGCCATCTAAGTATACCAATAGTGATCTGCCAGATTTAAGCTCGCGGACCAACTTTAGTAAAATTTGAGGATCTTCCGCATTTAATACACTTACCTCACTGGGGGTATCATATTTCTCCTTCATGCGAGCAGTATAGCTCATCATGGATTCGATTTGTTTACTATAAACGTCCTGCCTGACGATGGTAGAGAAGTTGTGCCCCATCCGGATGAGCAGGTTTGCAATGATTCTATAAGAACCTAAGTGAAATGTACAGAAAATCTGAGGCGTTTTGTTGGATTTAAGCGATTTTATATTGCCTTTGACATCGCAGAAATTACCAATTTGCAGTAAATTGCGTTCGAAGCTTTCAAAGGCCAAATTTGTTAATAGACTTTTGAAGAGATCAGCATGTTCCGATTGGGGGATTTCTGGGAGAAAGTTGGTAAGGTTGGCCGAAAAAATAGCAAACCTTACCGTATAACCTTCCTCTTCGTGTAAATTCACTCGGTTGAGCGCGTCTTCACAGTCAAGAAGTGCACGTTTATAATTGGCTAAATCCGAGGTTCTCATGCGATTACGATTAAAGAGCTAATGATTGTTCTGCCTGCTTCTCAAGTGAGATACCGTAGCAAGAGGCCATTGGATCTTTATCACCGAAATTCAGGAGGCTGCTTGATTCGTTTTTAGCATAGAATTTGCCTTCTTTGATAAATGAATTCAAAGCTTTTTTTGGTTGGATGCTGAATGACTTTTTCATAATTGTTGTGTTTTGAATTAAGTGAAATAATGATTTTAAAATATTGATTTACAATTCTTTGTGTTAAAAGATTTTGTTATATTTATCGTTCTAATCTTTCGACAATGCAAAGGTAGAGTACATATAAGTTGCAGCCTATCCGTACTAATTGCTATATTTGTAGTGCCTTATAGTCATTATTGACTATTTTGTGTACTTATGCAGTAGTCAAAGTGTGAAAGTTGAAGTTGTTATCAGGTAGTGTAGAGCGTTTTTTGTTATTATGAGTTCACTGACTCTGACTCGGTCTCTTTACCGGAGTCCACAAAATGGATTAATATTTTTATTGGTGATAGTCCTCTTCTTTGAGATTATAGGATGGGCTATATCACCAGAGAATAAGTTATATACTTACAGCTCGTACCAAACGCTCTTTTCCTACTTAAAAAATCTCTTCCTAGGTTTACTGGCACCTGAATTTTGTACACTCTATATAATGGTATTTTTAATTGATGTATTTCACCGTTTTCTTGGAATTCGGAAGATTAATATCAATTTTTCGTCCATGATTAAATACGAGGCGGCATTTCTGCCTTTGTTCTTTATTTCGTTTTTCTTATTCTTCCCGATTACTTTACACGTTCGCTTTTTACTCAGAGAGTTTCCAAACTATTCCTTACATCGCTACATTGAGTTGTACGTTTTTCAAGGGTTTACCTTGCAAACCTATCTTATGTATCTGCCGTTTGTTGTGTTGTTGGGGTATATCTTAGTAAATGCCGCATTGGTAAAAGATTTTTTAGACAGTGGTGATTCTTCTCAGGTAAA
>JAIXPV010000197.1 GCA_027486105.1 Runella sp.
CCGCTGAGTGAGAAAGAACACGCGCTTCTGTTTCTGATTCCTTATACAACGATTTTGTTGATAGGCCCAGGAAAATATTCGCTGGATAAATCTTTGTACCAAAAAAGAAGATTCTGACGTGACTACTTACCGCCTTCCCAAGTTTTTTTAAACTTGGGAAGGCTTACTATTTTCAATAGTCCTGTCGTAGCAAACCCACCAATCTTACCGCTTCAACCGCTTCTTTTACATCGTGTACCCGTAAAATACTTGCGCCGTTGAGCAGCGCCACGGTGTTTAAAACGGTTGTTCCATTGAGCGATTGGTCGGGCGTAATATTAAGTTTTCGCCAAATCATGGACTTGCGCGAAACCCCCGCTAGAATGGGCACATTTAGCGCTTGGAATGATTTCAGTTCGTTCAATAACACGTAGTTTTGGTCGGCGTTTTTGGCAAATCCAAACCCCATATCGGCCACAATATCTTTGACCCCCAACTGTTGAAGTTGATAAATTTTAACTTGTAGTTCACGCAATACATCCGTCACTAAGTCATCGTATTGATTGAGGTCTTTCATGGTTTGGGGTGTGCCGCGACTGTGCATCAGGATGTACGGAACGTTGAGGGCAGCCACCGTTTCAAACATCTGTGGGTCAAGGTTTCCACCTGCGATGTCGTTGATGATATGTGCGCCCGCCTCTATTGCCTGCCGCGCTACCGACGCCCGAAAGGTATCGATCGAAAGAATGGCATCGGGGAAGTGTTTGCAAAGCATAGCCACCACGGGCAAGATGCGTTTTCGTTCTTCTTCTTCACTCACGGCATCGGCACCGGGCCGGGTAGAGTGTCCGCCCAAATCTAGTATCGAAGCCCCTTCAGAGAGCATACGTTCCGCTTTTTTATAAGCTTCGTCGAGCTGATTAACTCGGCTTTCTGAATAAAATGAATCAGGGGTAATATTCATGATTCCCATGACTTGCGGCGTTGACAAGTCCAGTAATTTACCACCGATGTTCAGCGTTTTTTTCATAATTTAGCGGCGAAAAAGTCACGAATTGTCATTTGTAGTCCACACAAAGTCATGAAATTGATTAAAAACAATAAATGACGTATGAACCGCACATGAGCCTCTTCTGACATGAATCTAATGACTATGAATGACCAAAGTAAAACTGAGCGCGAATATCGGAGTGTAATGACTCGTTGCAAAGATATTTTCACTAAAAAAAACCAAGACTACGGCCCTTCGTGGCGAATTTTACGTTTGCCGTCTATTACGGACCAAATTTTTATCAAAGCCCAACGCATACGGACGTTGCAGGAAAATGGCTTTTCGAAAGTAGACGAAGGGGAAGTGCCAGAGTTTATCGGCATCATTAATTACTGTGTTATGGCCCTGATTCAGATTGAGTTAGGAGATAACAAAAGGACGGATTTTACGTCGGCCGAACTGACTGAACTGTACGATGCTCAGATGAATGAGGTTTATGAATTGCTGTTTAATAAAAATCATGATTACGGCGAAGCTTGGCGTGACATGCGCGTGAGCAGCATGACGGATATTGTTTTGATGAAGTTGTTCAGAATCAAGCAGATTGAAGATAACGAAGGTGTAACTATTATCTCTGAAGGTGTAAAGTCAGGGTATCAGGATATTATCAATTATTCGGTTTTTTGCTTGATAAAGCTGGGTGTGGCGGTGTAAGATTGAATGGGAATCTTTTCTGGCCTGATTTTTGAAATTTGTGCAACTCAACAAATGTAGCCTGTTATGAAGCGTAAAATAACCATCTATAACCATCTGAACGACCCTTATGAGTTGATGCTTCAACGGGGGCTACAGGACCTGATGAGCGCTTTGGGTGGTTCTTTGAAGAAAGAGCCAAATTCAGAGCATTAATGGAGATAAAAAAAACGCTCAAAAGGGGAATTGTTATTCGCAAAGTATCATGGATTTAGAAAACAATGAATTTTTGTTTTTCACGGTATAATGATAGCCCAAAGACTTCAGGATTTGAGAGATATGATTATGATTGATGATTTTTTAAAATTTCAAAAGATAAACAACGAACCCACTGATTAATGAAAATAGTAGCCCACATTGTTCGCTTCCTGGTTGGGGGCATTTTTATTTTTTCGGGATTGGTCAAACTCAATGACCCGGTCGGTACGCAAATCAAACTGGAAGAATATTTTGAAGTTTTTGCCACCGATTTTCCAGCAATGCACGACTTTTGGATGTCGTTGGTGCCTTATGCGTTGTATTTTTCGGTGTTGATGTGTGCCGCTGAGGTGATTTTGGGGGTAGCCCTCCTCGTTTCGTGGCGACTCAAAATAGTGAATTGGATTCTATTGGCGCTGATTATTTTTTTTACGTTCCTTACGTTCTATTCCGCTTATTACAACAAAGTGACCGATTGCGGCTGCTTTGGTGATTTCCTTAAACTCAAGCCTTGGACTTCTTTTACCAAAGATGTTGTCCTGTTGGTGCTGATTCTGTTTCTCATTTGGCAACGAAAAGTATTCCGTAATCTTTTGACGGGCTCGTTGGTAGGCTTTTCAGCTATTTTTTCACTGGCTTTGGCCATTTATGCCATTCGCTACCTGCCCCCTTTTGATTTTCTTCCTTACAAAATCGGCAACAACATTCCGCAATTGATGCAGCCTTCGGAGCCGTTGCGCTACAAATACATCATGGAAAAAAACGGTAAATCGGAAGAGTTTGAGAAATTTCCGACCGATACCACCTATAAGTATAAAGAAATGGTGCTTATCAACGAAAATGCCAAGCCGAAAATTACGGATTATAAAGTGTGGAACAATGAGGGCGATTTTACGCAGGAAACCTTCAAAGGAAAAAAGTTGATCATCATCATTAAAAACGGTCCCGACCTCAACGGCGCTAGTTTGGCTAAGATTCGTTCTTTGGTAAATTCATTGAAAGGCAGCGATATTGAATCGTTGATTTTAACCTCCAACAGCGACGCCGAAATTCAAGAAATCCGTAAAGCATACGCGTTGGATGTGCCTTATTTCTTTGCTGATGGTACCGTACTGAAAACTATTTCGCGCTCCAATCCAGGCGTGTGGTTGCTCGACAATGGTACCGTTAAGGGGAAATGGCACTATAATAAAACGCCTGAAAAAGAGGAAGTTGTCGGTAAATTGTAATATCATTGTTCAGGAGTGAGGAGTGAGAAGATTTTTTTCTGACTCCTCACTC
>JAIXPV010000599.1 GCA_027486105.1 Runella sp.
CTAACACCATGACGCGTGGGGGCATAAACTTTATAGAAGTATTGGGGAGGTTTAGACAAAAACAAGCCGTATATTTTGATGAAATATTGTATATCAAAGCCGATGGCAACCACTCTAAAATTTACACAAAAAGTCAAAGGGTCTATTCTCTCAAACTTACCCTACGGGATTTGTTACTGAAAGCCGATGAGCGTTTTTTACGCGTACACAAATCAGTCGCCATCAATAGTACCTTTGTTAAGCGTTTGGATTTGTCAAACAATATGGTACGGGTAGAGGATACGATGCTACCCGTAGGAAGGGCCTATCGAAAAAATACGATTCAAGTACTTTCTAAAATATGGGTCTAGACCACTTTGAATTAATAGACTACGACCTGCGCCATTCCTCGTTTGCTTTTCAAAACTTGAACTACTTGATTCACTTTGATCTCCGCAAAAAGACTGTGCAGCCATCGAAGAAGTAGCGGCCAGTATCAACGAGGCTGGCGAAAAAATCCAATAAATATTCGACTTCTTAATTGCTTAGGCCTATTAGCCCACTGACGTGTGTATGAAAGAAATTAACAAATAGTTTCTACGGCCAATATTTTCCATTCCTCATATAGACCTAATTTTCGCTATCTAACACATCTTACAGCTTTTGGCACGTTAATTGTCAAAGTCCCTTGCTTCCTATAAAAAGACATATAAAATTGACAAAACAATACCCCTTTCTGTTGTTTACATACCTTATATGTCGTTTAGATTTTTCTTAACCGTTTCTGCACGGTCGTTGATAGATTTTTAGGGTATAGAAATCATACTGTCTCCAATTACAGTTAACAACTCTGTACCATTTTTCTATGAACACATTTGTTATTTTCGATCTATTCTTTGAGTACCACCTTTCCTTCTTTCTACTATTTTATATAGGGATAATATATAAAAAGTGGCTCACTGCGAACTTACGCATTGATAATCAATTCTACGGTTTGGGACTATTTCCAAAACAATGTAAGCGAAGCTAAAGCATCTATAAAAGCTATGACTTACTGTTGCCTGACTAACTTACATAGCTAGGTTAATATTAGAGAAATACAATGGGCACTGTCAGGCGGCATATCGGTACAGGTACTATGAAGCAGCCAAAGATCATTTTCTAAAATGAACTAAAACACTAAATTTTATGACTACTTTTATTCCTATTTGCAAATGCACAAAAATGTGCACCTGGAGGATTGCGTTGGTTTTAC
Organism: Runella sp.; assembly: GCA_027486105.1. Lineage (GTDB taxonomy): Bacteria > Bacteroidota > Bacteroidia > Cytophagales > Spirosomataceae > Runella. Next base: position 1,235 of record JAIXPV010000599.1, read on the forward strand.
TTTTCTCGATAATTCTTCTCGAGCAGTTACGGGCGCAAAGTGTGACGCCTAACGCCCCTACGGGATGTACTCCCGAGAACACGTTTATCGTAATGAATTTAGCTGGTGCAGGCGCAAACGGAACAAGTATCAAAATTATTCCACTTGCCTCGCCAACGACAATGTATACCAAGACGTGTTTTCTGGGTTCTTCAACGCCCGTGATTGATGCGGGAGAAGGTGTTGCCTTTGATCCGAGTCGAAATAGGTTGTATGTAGCTAGATACAATGAACGTACAATTACAATCCTTAATGCTACAACGGGAGAGATCGTCAGAACGATTAGTACAGCACCTTTCGCACCTCTTGACGTAGATGTATCGGTTGACGGGTCAAGGATTTACGTTAATTTGTATAATCATATTACAGCCTATGATGTTACCACAGGGGCTAAAGTTGCCAGTACAGAACCTGCGCCTGGACTTAGTGGAAGTATACCTGGAGGAGGCTGGGGGCTTTCGGTTAATCCTGTCACTGGAAATGTGTATGTATCACAACCTTGGACATCCACTGAACCCGCAGCCATATTTATACATAACCCTACTACCCTGGCCCTTGTGGGGACAATCACACCTCCTTAATCGCTATAAAGGGATGACTCATGCGCAAGACGGCACGCTGTGGATGATACGCCACACAACGACAACTAATTATGTTGATAAATATTCGTCTGCTGGTTCCCTTATAAGCTCATGTAATCTGGGTCCTAACTTACAACCTGTAAGTCCTGAAGGGTATCAGGACAGCTATCTTTGGGACATAGCCATTGGGCCCGACAATGCAGTATACATATCATCCTCGGACCCAGTAGCTTGCATGTATCGGGTAGACCCCAATACTTGCACCTCTACAACTGTTGTACCCTATGATCCTTCTGGCTTTGCAAAGGGCTTTGCATTCGTTTGTCAAAATCAAATATGCACGAATTGTGCCATGACCGTAACGACTGGGTCCCCTACCTGTGATCCAGCTACCAATCGTTATTCTATTACTGGTACAATCACCCTGCAGAACCCACCCGTTAATGGTAACATCGTTGTTACCGACGGGACCGTCTCAACTACGGTTTCAACGGGGACAAATGCAGCTACAACCGTACCATACACCCTGACTGGTCTAACGGCGGGGTCGGGTGCGCATACCGTTACGGTTTCATTGATTGGGTGCGGGAGTGCCTCTACGACCTACACAGCACCAGCTTTATGTGGTGTAGTAGGGAAGGTGGATGAATTCTGTAACGTGGTACGCGGCTGGGCCTTCGATCCAGTGGATCCTTCCAAGTCTATTGATGTGCATGTCTATGTGAAAGATGCCGCTACTGGCACCCTGATCCAGAACCTTGAGATCAAAGCTGATCAGCCGCGCCCCGATGTGAATTCCGCTTATGGAATCACGGGCAATCACGGCTTCAGCGTTAATCTGGCACCTACGTTCTGTGGCCGCAGTTTACTCATTGAAGTATATGGGATAGGTGTCAATGGTAACCCTATGTTCGGCACAGGCACCTGTACGTTAGTCAACCCCGATGCTGGCCCTGATGGCAGTGTGTGTTTACCCACCACCACCTACGACCTGCCCGACGCAACGGGAGGAAATCAGTGGGCTGTCGTAGCTGGAAACCCAGCTAGTGCTACCATTGATGCCACTACGGGGGC
>JAIXPV010000257.1 GCA_027486105.1 Runella sp.
ATCGGTATTTCTGAAGAAGACCAAAAACATTTGTTTGAACGATTCTTTAGAGCCAAAAACGCCGCCAATATTTCGGGTACTGGACTGGGGCTGCACATTGTAGAGCAATATGTCAATCTCTTGGGTGGAGATATAAAGCTGGCTAGTGTATTGAATCAGGGAACGACCGTTACCATAACCTTACCCTATGAAAACCATTTTATTGATTGAAGACAACGTAATCATTCGTGAAAATACCGCTGATATTCTTGAATTGGCTGGTTATCAGGTTTATGTAGCCGAAAACGGCAAAGTAGGCGTAGAAAAAGCGCTTGCTGTTAAGCCCGATTTGGTGATTTGCGATATTATGATGCCTGTATTGGACGGGTACGGAGTATTGCAAATTTTGAACACGAATCCTCAACTTACGGGAACTCCTTTTATCTTTTTGACGGCCAAAACTGAGCGCACTGATTTGCGAAAAGGTATGGATTTAGGAGCGGATGATTATTTGATGAAACCCTTTGATGAAAGTGATTTGTTGCGGGTTATTGAGGCCCGATTGAATCGCATTTCTCACCTCAAGCCGTCCGTCAATCCCGTTACAGCTCCACTTCCTCCTGTGCAGGAGGATAATCTGAACCGTTTTTTACAGGAAACCTATCATGAAGGCAAATTTCAAAGCTTCACAACCGACAGAAAGCCGCACGTCATCCCCAAAAAGCAATACGTTTATCTGGAGGGCGATGAGCCTATACGGCTGTTTTATCTCAAATCAGGGCAGGTTAAAACCGTTCGTACAAACGCTGACGGCAAAGAGTTTATCACGGGGCTTTATAAACCAGGCGATTTCTTTGGGTATTATTCCCTTTTTATGCACAATGATTACACCGATTCGGCCGTGACAATTGTTAATTCAGAATTAATTTATATTCCTAAAGCCGATTTCTTAAAAGTGATTTCTGAGGATTTGGAGGTCAGCCTAAAATTTATCAAGTTGATGTCTAGCCGCGTAAGCGACCAAGAAAAAAAACTGCTCGGGATGGCTTACAATTCTTTGCGCCGCCGCGTAGCTGATACATTGCTGGTTTTACAGGCCCAACAGCCCGAAAAAGCGATTCAGCTTTCCCGCGAAAATTTGGCCGCGATGATTGGCACAACTTCCGAATCGCTGATTCGTACGCTTAGCGAATTTAAGAATGATGGTTTCGTTGAAGTCACCACTCAGGGTTTTCGAGTTGTGCAACCAGATAAACTGCGCCTAAACGTACGGTAATAGTTTTTGGCCTTCGTTCGTGGTCTATTAAGTATTACACTCCCTTCAATTCAAGTGAGTTTTCATTTATTTTACTGGCATTTTTTAACACTTCACTCACTCCTCCCTTTCCTTATACGGTAATTTTATGTCATTTTACATTCTCAAATGAATAAATCCATGAACGTGCTTATCGTTGAAGATGAACCCTTAGCGGTACAAAAATTATCAAAATTGCTGCTTGAAGTTGCTCCCGAACTCAGGATTTCTGGTATAACTGACGGTATTGAAAGTACCATTGAATGGTTGGAAACCAACCCCAATCCAGATTTGATCTTGATGGACATAGAGCTGTGCGATGGACAGAGTTTTGAGATTTTCAATCAAATAGAGGTCAAAAGCCCTGTTATTTTTACAACATCTTACGACGAATATGCCATTCAGGCTTTTCGGGTAAACAGCGTCGATTATCTACTAAAACCCATAAAAAAAGACGAACTTGAAAGGGCTTTACGAAAATATGAGCAAATAAACAGTGCACAAACACAGGCCATTGATATATCCAAATTGGTTTCGGAATTGCAGCGCCATAACCAACCCCGCGAGTATCGTTCCCGTTTTTTGGTAAAACTTGGGCAACGGTTGATTCCAGTTGAAATCACGGATATTTCTTATTTTTACACTGAAGAAGGAATTACTTTTTTAATGACGCGCGACTGGGTTAAACATTTGATTGACTACACCCTTGATGAACTCGAACAACAACTGGACCCTAAATATTATTTCAGAATCAACCGCCAGTATATTCTGGGAGTAAAGTCGGTGGTTCAAATTCATAATTACTTTAATGGAAAACTTAAACTAGACCTAAAACCCTCCGTCGAGAAAGAAGTAACGGTAAGCCGTGAACGTGTCGGTGATTTTAAAGAATGGATGGGCAAATAGGTGATTCGAATCGGGAATTGATGAAAAAACTCAACGATAAATGGACCCGCCTAGTGGGTGTACCGCTGATTGCTCTTTTTGGGCAATGGGTCATGTACGGTTATACCAACGTGCCTTATCCAGAAGACTGGAAAATCCCTTTTTTCTTTGTTTTGGGGGCGGTTTTTGTGTGGGAAGTAAACCGTATCGGTATTATTTATTCCCGTCGAAAATTCCCAGAACTCATTCATACGCGGCAACGTATTTTGTATCAAGCCCTTTGGTTTACGATTGGCGCGTTTGCGGTGCGGGTGGTACAAACCTATTTTTACCAACTGTTTGCCGTGTGGGATTATGTCGATTATACGCATTTCAAACCCTATTTTTTCAATGCGTTGGTGTCATTGGTTGGTACGATTCAGATTGCGACCGTATTTGAGGGTTTTTATGTGTATCGTTTATGGCGGGTTTCCTACAAAGAAGCGCAGGAACTAAAAAAAGCTAATTTACAAAGTCAACTCGATTCGTTGAAGGCCCAGATTAACCCACATTTTTTGTTTAACAGTCTAAATTCTATTTCTTCTCTGGTACATTTGAGTCCCGAAAAAGCCAGTGATTTTATTGATGAACTTTCGTCGGTTTATCGTTATTTGTTGCGAGAAAATAACCGCGAATTGTGTGCTTTGGAGGAAGAAATAGCGTTTATAAAAGCGTATTTTAACCTTCTCAAAACCCGTCACGGAAAGGGGATTGAACTTAGTATTGATATTCCTAAACAGTATTCGTACTTTCTTATTCCACCCTTGACGCTTCAATTATTGTTTGAAAATGCCGTAAAACACAATATTGTTTCTGCTTCAAGACCTTTGCATATTCGGATTTATGCGGCTGATAATACTTTGTTTGTTGAGAATAACCTTCAAAAAAAACGCATCGCTGTTGCTTCTAATAAAATTGGCCTTAATAATATAATGGCGAAGTATCAACTTCTGAATCAGCCTGCTGTTTCGGTTTTTCAGGAAGAAACAAAGTTTCAGGTAATACTACCACTTATTGAACCAAACTTCGCCTATGAGCTTGTTCATCGTTAGTTAGTAGGAATGATAATTTTTTTGTTTTTATAACGTTTTTATTCCGTTTTAATAATAAAAGATATAAACCTTAATCTTATTATTAGAGAATATATAGAGCCATTACAAGGTAATGGCTAGTCTGGCATCTTGTTTAAATACTCTTTTTCCGTTTGTTTTTTTATGTAAAACTGCGTGGTTTCAAACAATTCATGCCGTAAATGCCGCTGAACATGAATCGGTTCAACTCCGTTTGCAATCAACAACTGTCCCACCGTATGACGCAAACTATGGGCCGAAATTTTGGGCCGTTTCAGTCCAAGTGCTTTCAAATACTTATCG
>JAIXPV010000635.1 GCA_027486105.1 Runella sp.
GAATGTAATCTTGAACAACTGGGGTGCGGTATTTTCCATATTTTTGGTCAACTTCCTTTTTAAGTCAATGTTACACTAATTCCATGGCTCCGCGATAAACGGCCCCAGGCTGAGTGGCCTCTTGTGGATGCTTTACGTGCCACTCAAACTCATCACGGAAGTGACGAATGGCAGAGGCAACGGGCCATGCAGCAGCATCTCCTAGTGGACAAATAGTATTTCCTTCAATTTTTTTAGCCACATCCACCAATAAATCAATGTCGTGCATATTTCCTTTGCCGTGTTCGATACGCTCCAACACTTTATCCATCCAGCCCGTTCCTTCGCGGCAAGGCGAGCATTGTCCGCAGGACTCGTGGTGGTAAAAACGAGCAAAAGTCCAGGTATTTCGAACCACGCAGGCGGTCTCGTCCATGGCAATAAAGCCCCCTGAACCAAGCATTGTACCAGTGGCAAAGCCACCATCTGACAATGATTCGTATGTCATGAGGCGTTTCTCACCATTGGCAAGATTCAAAATGAGGTTGGCGGGCAAAATGGGCACTGATGAGCCACCTGCAATCACCGCTTTTAAGTGGTGACCTGGGCGAATACCGCCGCACCATTCGTCGGCATAAATAAAATCTTCAACCGTAATTCCCAGCGGAATTTCGTACACACCAGGTTTATTGATGTGGCCAGAGGCCGAGATAAGTTTGGTTCCGGTACTGCGTCCAATACCCAGAGAAGCATAAGCTTCACCTCCATTGTTGACAATCCAAGGAGTATTGGCAATTGATTCTACGTTATTAACAACGGTTGGGGATTGATAAAGTCCTTTTACGGCTGGGAATGGCGGTTTGTTACGAGGATTTCCGCGTTTGCCTTCAAGTGATTCTAGCAATGCAGTTTCTTCACCGCAGATGTAAGCACCACCGCCGGGCTGCACAACCAACTCAAGGTCGTAGCCCGAGCCCAAAATGTTTTTTCCTAAAAAGCCTGCTGCTTTTGCTTCAGCAATGGCTTTTTCGAGAATGTGAATTACGTACATCAATTCGCCACGTACGTAAATAAATGATTTATTTGCACCAAGAGCAAAGCTTGATACGATCATTCCCTCAATCAAAAGGTGGGGAATTTCGCGCATCAAAAAATGGTCTTTGAATGTTCCAGGCTCAGATTCGTCGGCGTTGCAGACTAGGTAGCGGGGTACACCTTCGGGTTTGGCCAGAAAGCTCCATTTCATTCCCATCGGGAATCCTGCGCCACCTCGACCGCGTACGCCCGATTTTTTGACTTCCTCTACAACCTCTTCGGGAGTCATTTTTTTCAGTGCCTTTTCAACGGCGGTATAACCACCCATTTTGCGATAGACATCGAAGGTGTTGATACCGGGGACGTTGATATGTTCGGTGAGAATTTTAACTGCCATGATTAGGATTCAGAAAATCGGTTAGTCTTTACTCAATTCTTCAATTATTTCATCCACTTTACTGTTGGTCAAATTCATGTAATATTTCTCTCGAATTTGAAAAACAGGCCCCCAACCGCACGCGGCCAGACATTCTACTTCTTTGAGCGTAAACTTGCCGTCGGGAGTGGTTTCACCAGTATCAATTCCCAACTTTTGCTTCAAGTGCCCGTACACATCTTCGCCGCCCATCAAGCAGCAAGGACCAGTACGGCAATATTCTATCACGTGTTTGCCAACAGGATCGAGATGAAACATTGTATAGAACGAAGCTACTTCGTATACTTCAATCGGTAAAATGGAAAGCAAACCAGCAACATAATCCATTATGTCGGAACTTACCCAGCCGTATTGTTCCTGGGCAAGGTGCAATAGCGGCAAAAGGGCGGATTTTTGTTTACCAGCGGGGTAACGAGCGATGATTTCCTGCGCTTTGGCAAGCCGCTCAGGGGTAAAAGTGATGGGGGGGGTGATATCGGTCATTTTCTAAGTCAATTAAGCATCCAGCTCTCCTGCAATCACGTTTAAACTACTCATGGTGACAATGGCGTCGGAGATGGTACTACCAACGCACATTTCAGGATAAGCCTGATAATAAATAAAGCATGGACGGCGGAAGTGCAAACGGTAAGGAGTACGGCCGCCGTCGCTGAGGAGGTAGAAACCTAACTCTCCGTTGCCGCCTTCTACGGCGTGATAAACTTCACCGACTGGTGCTTCAATTTCGCCCATCACGATTTTAAAGTGATAGATGAGGGCTTCCATGCTGCGGTATACTTCCTTTTTGGGAGGCAGATAGAACTCAGGGGCGTCGGCGTAATAAGGCCCTTCGGGAAGGTTTTTCATGGCTTGCTCAATAATGCGGAGACTTTGCCACATTTCTTCGTTGCGAACCATATATCGGTCGTAAGTATCGCCATGTTGTCCTACGGGAATCTCAAATTCAAAATCTTCGTAAGAAGAATAAGGACTCATTACCCGCACGTCATAATCCACGCCTGCCGCCCGCAAGTTGGGCCCAGTAAATCCGTAGCTCATTGCTCGCTCGGCCGAAATTCCACCCACGCCAATCGTGCGATCCATGAAAATGCGGTTACGGTTAAAGAGGCTTTCAAACTCTTTCAAAACTGGTGGAAAGGTTTTGAGGAAGTTGTTGATTTTACGAATGGCAGTAGTGCTCAAATCGCGCTCCATTCCACCCACTCGACCCATATTGGTTGTCAGACGAGCACCGCACACTTCTTCGTATATTTCATAAATATCTTCGCGCTTTTCGTACAAGTACAAGAAGCCCGTAAATGCCCCCGTATCTACGCCCAAAATACCGTTACAAATGATGTGGTCGGCAATACGGGCCAATTCCATCATAATAACCCGAATGTACTGGGCGCGCTTTGGTACTTCAATGCTCAGGAGCTTCTCGACCGTCATGTGCCATCCCATGTTGTTGATGGGAGAGGAACAATAATTCATGCGGTCGGTGAGGGTTGTAATCTGATAAAACGGTCGGCGCTCAGCTATTTTTTCAAAAGCACGGTGGATATACCCGACGGTTTGCTCACCCGCCACGATCTTTTCGCCATCCATCGTCAGCACATTTTGAAAAATACCGTGTGTAGCTGGGTGGGTGGGGCCTAGGTTAAGGGTAGTAAGTTCGTTGACGTATTGTACCTTTTCGCCTTGGGCGAGGTCGGCGGTATCTTTGGGGGCAACTGCAGTTTCTGTCATTTTTTTGGACTTAGGATGTTGAACGGTCAACGTTGATGGGCAGCGTCGATGTTCAATGTCAAACGTCTTAAAGGTTATCTTCCAAACAAAGCATCAATTTTATCTTCACGCGTTGGATCTTCGAGGGGGTATTCTTTGCGCATTGGGAAATAATCCATTTCTTCCATGTTCAGAATGCGCTTTAGATTGGGGTGCCCGTCAAACAAAATTCCGAAAAAATCGTAGGTTTCGCGTTCCATCCAGTTGGCAGAGGCAAACAGGCCCGTCGCCGTTGGAATATGAACATCGGCCTCAGCCAGAAAAACTTTGATGCGGATTCGGAAGTTGTGAATGAAACTATGCGTATGGTAAACCACACAAAATTCCTGACCAACCTTGTCAGGATAATGTATAGCCATTATGTCAGTGAGAAAATTTACCTGAAATTGGGGGTGTGCCTTCAAGTACTCCAACATCGGGATAATTTGTTCACGCGTTGTACTGTAGGTAAGCATGCCAAACGGCTCTTCAAAATCGAACACGTCGTCTCCAAATTTCCTGATGATTTCTTCGGCTACAGATTGGTTTGTAAGCATAGTTACTTGGGGTGTTAATTCCTAACTCTTAGTGGTTAAAGAACAACGTTTAACTTTTTACTGAATATTATAAGATGCCAACAAGGCTTGGTATTCGGGCCCGTTGCGACGGCGAAGTGACTCGTTGTGGGTCAGCTCACGTACCTGCATGATTCCTTCCAAAATTTGTTCGGGGCGGGGTGGGCAGCCAGGAACGTATACATCGACCGGAATAACCCGGTCAATTCCTTGTAATACACTGTAAGTATCAAATATCCCGCCGCTAGAAGCACAGGCGCCGATGGCAATCACCCAACGAGGCTCGGCCATTTGAAGGTATACCTGCTTCAGGATGGGGGCCATCTTTTTTGCGATGGTTCCCGCTACGAGCAGCATATCAGCCTGACGCGGCGAAAAACTCGGACGCTCTGACCCAAAACGAGCCAAATCGTAACGAGAAGCCATCGTAGACATAAACTCGATGCCGCAGCAAGATGTAGCAAACGGCAGGGGCCACAACGAGTGGCTACGGGCCAACCCAACAACTTTATCAAATGAGGTGGCGAAGAACCCCGAGCCTTCGTAGCCTTCGGGAGCTTCTACTATTTTAATATCTTGTGTCATGTTTTTCTTTCGTTATTTCACCAGCAGATGGCCTGAATGAATAAGTCTTAATTCTTACGTAACTGATTCGGACCGTTGATGGTTTTGGTTTACTTCTCCCACTCCAGTACTCCTTTGCGAATGATGTAGTAAAAACCTGCTAAAAGCAGTCCCATAAACAGAATCATTTCAACAAAGCCATCGCTGCCGAGTTTAATGAAGTTGACCGCCCAAGGGTACATAAAAATGACCTCTACGTCAAACAAAACGAATAAAATGGCAACTAAAAAATATTTGATGGATATTGGGGTGCGAGCGTCTCCCTGAGACTCAATACCACACTCAAAGGCTTCATCTTTTAGTTTGCTGTTACGCTTTGGCCCGATAGCGTGCGTGACGAGCATCGTGCCCACGATAAAAGCAAGCGCGAGGCCAAGTTGAATCAAAATGGGGAGATAATCGGAGGGTAAGTAATTCATTACGGTTTGGTGATTGGTTGATGCAGGTTAGATAACCCAAAGTTACAACTGTCATTTAATCAAACCAAATGTTTGTACACAGGTTTTAAAACGACGACGTAAAATTAATAAGAAAGGCTTCTGCAACACGCAGAAGCCCAAAAAATATCAATTATCAATGATAATTCTTTTAGATTGTTTAAGGGTCGTTGATGATAATTTGAGGATATACGCCCCTTCATTGACATAACTGAGGTCAATTTCTTTACGGATTTTCAAATCGGGAAATTTGCCAGAATAAACAACTTGCCCGCTCAACGACGTGACGGTGATTTCAACATCGGTTAAATCTTCGAGTGTTTCAATCGCCACTTTCCCCAAACGACTTGGATTTGGGTAAACCATCCAAAAATTATTATCAAATACATCTGTACCACCTATAGGTTCGTACTTAATTGCAGGGGGAACTTGAGAAGAATCTCTAATTGCAAAAAAACCAAATCTAAATGGAACAGATTTATTATTTGGAGAAAAAGGTGATAAGCAGCTACGTCTTATGTTACTCGAAGTATTAGATTGGAAAGTAACAAGTGACTGTGCTGAATAAAGACCATCCTGATTAACATTCAATAATTTAAGAGAAGATGTATTTGCATTAATCGGTACACCATTTTTTCTCCAATTCCATGCAATATTATCGACTTTAAAATCAGGAAAAAGAAAAACTTGCTCGTCTGGTGTAGCTTGAATACTAAATGGACTTACTTGATCAACGGTAGGAGGCTGGATTTGGATGGTTTTAACCGTCACGGGTGCTGA
>JAIXPV010000097.1 GCA_027486105.1 Runella sp.
GAAGATGAGCAGCGTATCCTTGTTACTGGCCACGACTACGACGGAATCCACGAACTTGACAACCGTATGCCCCCTTGGCTCGCCTTCCTATTTCAAGGTACCATTTTGTTCGCCTTTGTCTATTTGATTTATTATCACCTAACGGGCGCGGGAGATTTGCCAATGGCCGAACTTGAAAAAGAAACGCTCGTCATCGAAGCTAAAAAAGCCGCTTTCCTCGAAAAAGCATCGGCCAAAATCAACGAAAATACCGTGGCACTTCTAACGGACGCCAAAACCCTTGAGGAAGGCAAAGCCATTTTTGCCGCCAATTGCGCCGCCTGCCACGCTGCCGACGGCGGGGGCACGGTAGGCCCGAACCTTACCGACGAATACTGGCTGCATGGTGGCGGCATTAAAAATGTATTCAAAACCATCAAATATGGCGTGCCCGAAAAAGGGATGATTTCGTGGGAAAAGCAGTTAAATCCGCTCAAAATGCAACAAGTTTCCAGTTACATTATTTCATTGAAAGGAACAAAACCCGCCAGTCCTAAAGCTCCGCAAGGAGAAGTTTATACCGAAACAACGGCCAAAACGGATAGTACCGTTGCCTTGAAGTAATCATTGAACGTCAGCATGTCGGTTGAATTCTGACATGCTGACACCCCATTCCACTTTGACATTCTCAACCATGAATCCCCTTGATACACACCCCGATTTTGATGAATCGTTTCGCGATAATTTCGCAGCAGTAGACAACACTACGGGCAAACGAAACTGGTTTTTTCCGCAAAAACCAACGGGAAAATGGCATAATCGCCGCGTGTGGTTCACGATACTCCAACTTAGCGTGATGTTTGGGTTGCCTTTTATTAAAATCAACGGGCAGCCTTTATTTCTCTTCAATATTTTAGAGCGCAAATTTATCATCTTTGGTCTTTTCATCGGCCCCCAAGATTATTGGCTCTTTGGGCTCATGATGATCTCATTTTTTGTTTTTATCGTTTTGTTTACCACCGTTTTCGGACGGGTATGGTGCGGCTGGGCGTGTCCGCAAACGGTATTTATGGAAATGGTGTTTCGTAAAATTGAGTACGTCATTGAAGGGGATTGGAAAGCACAGCGGGCGTTGGAAAAAGCTCCCTGGAACAATGAAAAAATCGTCAAAAGAACCCTCAAAGTAGTGGTTTTTATGACCGTTTCGTTTCTAATTGCCAATCTTTTATTGAGCTATTTTGTCGGTGTTGACCGGTTGTGGCGCATCGTTTCTGAGCCTATTTCTGAGCACTTGACGCTGTTTTTAGGAATTTGCGCGTTTACGCTGATTTTCTTCTTCAACTTTGCATGGCTACGCGACCAAGCTTGCACCGTAGTTTGTCCTTACGGGCGTTTACAGGGTGTTTTGTTGGATAAAAACTCAGTCGTGATTGCGTATGACTACAAACGTGGTGAACCCCGCGAAAAACTACACAAAGGCAAAGAACGCACCGCTGGCGACTGCATCAACTGCTTTCAGTGCGTGAATGTGTGCCCTACCGGAATCGACATCCGCAACGGGACCCAAATGGAGTGCGTCAATTGCACCGCCTGCATTGATGCCTGCGACAACATCATGGAAAAAGTAAATTTACCAAAAGGCTTGATTCGCTTCGATTCCGAAAACAACATTGCGAGTGGCAAAAGTAAGTTAATAACAACCAGAACCATTGCGTACGCCGCTGTTTTGACGGCATTGTGGGTGGCCTTGGGCTACGCTATCCTGACCCGCGACGATACCGAAACAACCATGCTTCGAGTGCCGGGCTCTCGATATATTGAGAATCCAGACGGTAGCATCAGTAACTTGTACACTTTTAAACTATTCAACAAAACCAATCACGCCATCGACCCTCAAATGCGGATTCTTTTTCCGAAAGGTACTTTAAAATTTGCGGGGATTCCTAGTTTGCACCTCGACGGCGCGGGGATGGTAGAAGGGTCAGTGTTTATCACTATTCCCAAAACCGAAATTGCCAATCGTAGAACGGAAATTAAATTAGCCATTTATGCGGGCAGTGAAAAACTGGAAGAATTTAAAACAACATTTATTGCACCAGAAGAATAACGATTGGTGGCAGGCGAATAGTAGGGGGTTTATCTGCCTATTACCAGCCCCCAACTATTCTCCACAAAACATATAAAATTATGAAAATCTCTTGGGGTACTGGCATTTGGGTTTTGTATGGCTCGTTTGTCTTGTTGATACTGACGATGGTGGGCATGAGTGTTGTCCAAAAAATAGACTTGGTGACGGATAAGTATTATGAAGAAGAAATTCAATACCAAGGTAAAATTAATAAAATCAAAAATGCCAAAAACTTTGCGGTACCTTTGGTTTGGGAAGTGACCGAATCTGGGGTTAAAATCAGCTATCCCAAGGAGTTGAAAAATATTGGGGGTGTTGTAAACTTCTATTGTCCTTCGGACGACAGTAAAGATTTCAGCGTAAAAATTCAGCCCGATTTAGGAAATACACAGTTTATTCCAACCCAAAATACCGCCACTGGGCGTTATCAAATCCAATTCGACTGGAAGTCTGGAGAAATGGCGTATTGGAACGAAGGAATTGTAAATTAATAAAAAAAAAAACACCATGTTTTA
>JAIXPV010000396.1 GCA_027486105.1 Runella sp.
AATCTAAGGATGAGCCTGTTACATTTTTTGCTAATATAAATGATTGCCAACATAAAATGTGCTAAGCATACGTTAGTTTTAAGCCATAAATGACGATAAATATATGATGACCTTACGGAGTTTGTTTTTGCTGTTCATGGTGTTGAGTGGATCCGCTGGGCTCTTGGCCCAAAAGTTCCCAGCGATTCGGTACGAAGACAAAACGTACGAAACCAACATCAAAACCGTTGGCATTTATCCCGCGCCCAACCAACTGCAAGACCCCGCGCGAACTACCTACCCGCCCGTTATCAGTTTGGACGCGGGCGCGCCGCTCATTGCCGAATTTGATGACTTAACGGCCCGTTTTCGTTCGTTTCGGTACAAAATTTTTCACTGCAATGCCGATTGGACGCCTTCCAACTTGAACGATATTGAGTTTACTTATGAATACAATGATTACGCCATCAATAATTATCAGGCGTCGTTTAATACCAAAATCCCTTATTTTCATTACACTTTGGAGGTGCCAAAACTGAAATTGTCGGGCAATTATGTATTGGCCGTTTATGAAGATATGCGTCCCGCCAAGTTGGTGCTAACGCGCCGATTTATGATGTATCAACCCCGTGTGAATGTATTTCCACAGGTGCGTCTTTCGACGGGCATTGCCGAGCAACGCACCCATCAGCAGGTAGATTTTGATTTGGAATACCGGGGTTATGAAATTTTATCGCCTGCCGAAGACTTGAAAATTGTGATTCGTCAAAACTTTCGTTGGGACAAGGTCATTACCAAACTGCGACCTACCAATGTCCGTATTTTTGAACATAGGTTGGAATATCGTCCCTTTGATTTGTCTAATAATCTGTTGGCCGGCAATGAATTTCGGTGGTTTGATACGCGGCTGTCGAGGGCGTCGGGCATGAGTGTGAGGGATGTACAACAGCTTCCAGACCAGACCATTGCGTATTTAAGGCCCGATGTGTCGCGTTTGGGTGGTGGAGCCACTTTTCAGGCGCAGGATTTAAATGGCCAATACGTTGTGCTAAATCAGGGTGCCGCCAATAGTACCAACGAAGCCGATTATATCAACGTGGTGTTTACGCTGCAAAGTCAGCCGTACCCCAATGCGCAGGTCTACGTAGGAGGGGCATTCAATCTTTGGCAGCGCGAAGATGCCAACCGCATGACCTACAACACCGAGCGTAACGCCTACGAAGCCAGTATTTACATCAAACAAGGCGTAGCTAACTATTGCTACTACGCGGTTTTGAACGACGGACGGATTGACGAGACTTCTTTTGAAGGGAGTTTTTCCAACACTGCCAATGACTACGAAATCTTTGTGTATCACCGTCCGCCTGCCGCCCGTGCCGATCAATTGGTGGGTTATCGACTGGTAGAATTTGGAAGAAGATAAAGTAATTGTTGATTTCCGCGCCCCAAATCCCGATTTTTGCGCCATTCACTTTTGCTTTTACACTTTTTGCCTTTTGGTTTCCCCAAACAATGCCCACTTTTACGCCTGAGCAAGCCCTCAAAGATATTCGCCAAAAAAAGCTACAACCGCTGTATTTTATTCACGGCGACGAGCCTTATTACATTGATTTACTGGCAGATGCCATCGAGAAAGTAGCGGTGCCAGAAGCAGAAAAAGGCTTTAATCAGTTTGTGTTGTTTGGCAAAGAGACCGATATTGGTACCATTCTCAACTATGCGCGTCGGTTTCCTTTCATGGCCGAGCGGCAATTGGTATTGGTCAAAGAAGCGCAGCAAATCAGTGGGTTTGACTCGAAAGAGAAAACGGCTTTTTTGGAAGATTATGCCTCTCGACCGCCTGCTTCTACGATTTTGGTGCTGTGTTTTCAAGGAAATTTCGATATGCGTAAATCGCTGCCCAAAGTCTTTGAAAGACACGGGGCGATGATTCAGTGCAAAAAAATGTACGACAACAAACTGCCCGAGTGGGTAGGGGAGTACGCCCGAAGTTTAGGCACTAAGATTAGTATCAAAGCCATTCAAATGCTGGTCGAAAACATCGGCAACGACCTCAAACGCATCACGAGCGAGATTGATAAAATCCTGCTTAACCTCACCGCTAGTGAAGAAATTACGGCGGCAATCGTGGAGAAATACGTTGGCATAAGCAAAGAATATAACGTATTTGAACTTCAAAAAGCACTTACGCAACGGGATATTCTGAAATCCAACCGAATCGTTAACTATCTGTCCGCCAATACCAAAGACAATCCTCTGCCACAGGTATTAATTATACTTTATAACTTTTTCAGTAAGGTGCTGGTCGTTCACGGAACGCCCGACAAATCGGAAGGAAATTTGGCCTCGGTGCTGGGCGTCAATCCTTTTTTTGTCAAGGATTATCTTTCAGCTGCCCGTCAGTATTCGTTAGGTCACGTGGTCAATGTCATCAAGGCCATTCGCTGCGCCGACAACGCCTCCAAAGGCATTGAAGTTGGAAGCGTAAATGAAGAAGCTGTTTTGAAAGAGTTGATTTTCAGGATATTGCATTGATGAAGTTTTGTAGAGTGAACCGCAAAATATTAAACCGAAAAATGTTACACCCCAGAACTGCAAAATGATAAACCGCTTAAAAATTACCCCTGCTTGGGTTGCCCTTTTGCAGTTTTACATTTTTCGGTTTTAAATTCTACGGTTTTACATTTCTCTCCCCGCGTCTCCTTCTCCCAATTCTTTTACTTCGGCTTTGACTTCTTCGTACTTTTTAAACTCTTTGAGCTTCTGCTGGTTAGTAGGCGGCAGTTGCATATCGACGTTCCAACCCATTGAAGCCGCCAATTGGTACATCATAAACTGGACTTGGTTGTTGGCAATGCGCGGCAGATCGCTGGTGAGGGCCTTTTCGTTCATGGCTTGTTTGGCATCCACGAGCAGATTGGTATAATCTTCTTGATTGAAACGATTCCAGAGGCCATTTTCAATGTCATAAAATTTGTAGTCTGTATCAATCGATAAAACTTCTGGGTCAGGAAAGTATTCGACGACCATTTTGTTGGTTTTTTCTTCAATTCGGTAGCGCATTTTGGCAAAATCAAAACCTACCAAGACCTTTGCTTTGGCAATGACCAGAGCCTTTTTGGAATTTTTGAAGAGGTACCAATAGGTCTTATCGTCTTTATAATCAAAGATTTCGGTAAAATAACCCTCCGCCATCACCACTTTGAAGACCTTTTCGATGCGTTCGAGAAGAATGGTGGAAGATTGAATCAACTGCTTGTTAGCGTTTTGTTTTTGGGTCAGTACATAAAAGATGCCAAACCCTAAACTCCCGCCCAATACTAAGGTGATTATGAAAAAAAATAAGTGAAGAAAAGCCCATAATTGTCGGATTTTGCGAAAGTTAGGGAAAATTTATGACCAATAGAATGTTGTCTATCTTGTACAGTTACTTTGGCAGAATCATTGCTTGATTGAAAATAAAAGCGTTATTTTGAAAATAATATTTCGGCCTGATTCTTATGAAAAAGATTTGTACCAGGGTACTGATATTGAGCGTTATGTTTGGTTTGACGCAATGTACCAAAATAAGTAACGAGGAAGACCCAACTCCTGCTCCTGGTGTTACAAAAACTGAACTGTTGGCGGGTACATCCCTGAAGACTTGGGTGATGGTGTCGTCTAAAATTGACGGAAAAGACGTCTTTAATCAATCGCTTGTATGCAGCCGAGATGACCAGACCGTTTATCGTACCGACAAGACCTATGAGATTAACGAGGGTGAAACCAAATGTTACTCACAAGATCCACAGACCTACGAAAAAGGAAAGTGGTCTTTTAATGCCGATGAAACCGAGTTGATTATCAATAGTGAGCAGCGTTTTAAGATCCTTGAACTTAACAATACTACGCTGCGGCTTTCGATAAAAACGCTTTTTGGCGAAACCATCGAACGTACTTTTAAGAAAGTCTAACTCCTCTAAAAAACGATTCTTCGACGAGCCGCCTTTATTAGAAAGATAACTATTTAACTGTGTTTTGCAAAAACTTCTCGTTGTCATTGCGGGCCCTACCGCCGTTGGAAAAACTGACTTTTGTGTCCGATTGGCACAAACCCTGAAAACCGAAGTAATCTCTGCCGATTCCCGACAGTTTTACCGCGAGCTTAGTATCGGAACCGCTAAGCCATCAGATGCTGAACTTCAGGGAGTTAAGCATCATTTTATCAATTCTCATTCCATTGATATTTTGTACAGTGCGGGGTCTTTTGAACGCGATGCTTTGGCGGTGTTGGATAAACTGTTTGAAAAACAGGATGTTGCGATTTTGACGGGCGGATCAGGATTGTACATTAAGGCGGTTTGTGAAGGCTTGGACAATTTGCCCGAAACCCCGCCGGAATTGCGTGCCGAGCTGATGCATCGACTGGAGGTGGAGGGCCTCGAATCTTTGCAAACCCAACTTCAGGCCTTAGACCCTCTTTATTGTGAATCCAATGACCTTCAAAATACCCAGCGTGTGATACGAGCGTTGGAAGTTTGTTTATTGACGGGCAAGCCGTTTTCGTCCTTTAGAGAACACCAACCTGCGCAACGTCCTTTCCGAATTTTGCAAATAGTGTTGGAAAGAGATCGGGAGGAATTATACCAGCGCATTGACCGCCGGATGGAGCAAATGCTGGCGGCTGGCTTGGTTGAAGAGGCCCGTTCGTTAATAGCCTATCGGGAGCATAATGCTCTGCAAACGGTTGGCTATAAAGAAGTGTTTGACTATCTGGATGGTCAATATAATTATGAAGAAATGGTACGGCTCCTCAAACGCAACTCGCGTCGCTACGCAAAGCGGCAAATTACGTGGTTTAAGCACCAAGGAAATTTTAAAGGATTCCAGGCTGGTGATTTTGAAGGAGTGCTCGCTTATATTCAGTCAACGACGGCAGCGCAGGTATAGAAGAAAAGATCTTAAGTGCTCGGGCCTAAATTTAGGTATGTTTGAAAGACGTGGGGTTATGAGCAACCCGACGCACCTTGCGGAAGCGCGTCGGCCGAGGTACCTAAGCGTTTGGCGTGGGGATGGTTGCTTACAACCATCCCATCATTCGCAATAACACCACTTATCTTTAGTAAATTACTTCATATTGGTGTACACATTTTGCACGTCGTCGTCTTCTTCGAGGCGCTCGATGAGTTTGTCTACTTCAGCCATTTCTTCTTCCGAAAGCTCCTTTAATTCCGTCGGAATTCGGGTAAATTCTGCACCTTTTAGTTCGTAGCCTTTTTCTTCCAAAAATTTCTGAATGGCTCCAAAAGCGGAGAATTCGCCGTAAATATTGATTTCGTTGGTTTCGTCGTCAAGAAATACCTCGTCACCGCCCAAGTCAATGAGTTCAAACTCAAGCTCTTCCAAGTCGATGCCTTCGTTGGCAATTTTGAAAAGACATTTGCGGTCAAACAAATAATCTAGCATCCCAGAGGTGCCCAAGCTTCCGCCCAATTTATTGAAATAACTGCGGACGTTGGCTACGGTACGGTTGGTGTTGTCGGTGGTAGCCTCAATCAAAATCGCGATTCCGTGAGGGCCTTTTCCTTCGTACACAATTTCTTTATAATCTTCCTGATCTTTGGAAATTGCCCGCTTGATGGCCCGTTCAACGTTTTCTTTGGGCATGTTTGCCGCCTTAGCGTTTTGGATAATGGCCCGCAAACGAGAGTTGTTTTGGGGATCAGCTCCGCCAGCTTTTACGGCCATTACGATGTCCTTGCCGATTCGGGTGAAGACTTTGGCCATCATTCCCCAACGTTTTAATTTACTGGCTTTTCGGTATTCAAATGCGCGTCCCATATTGAATGAGTAAATGTGTGATTTTGATGAATAAGTAAAAAATGGCGTCAAATGTTGGGTCGATTTGCGTCAATTATTCTGCGCTCAACGGCCCCTTGGCGCGGTTATAGTTTCAAAAGTACTTGATTTTTCAGAATGTCTTCCATCGTTTCGCGTTGACGAATGATGTGTGCCTTGCCCTGATAGATCAACACCTCGGCGGGGCGAAAACGGCTGTTGTACTGGCTGCTCATCGTAAATCCATAAGCACCTGCGTTGAGCAACGCAAGGGTATCATTTTCATGCACTTCCGTGAGCGGTCGGTCGGTGGCAAAGGTGTCGGTTTCGCAGATATAGCCTACTACATCGTAGGTTTTGAGCTGGTCACAAACAGGGTTTGAAACGTTGACAATGTGATGGTACGCATCGTACATCATCGGACGAATCAGGTGGTTAAGGCCCGAATTAACCCCCACAAAAGTGCGATTAGGGGTTGATTTTACCACATTTGCATTCACCAACAGAATGCCCGATTCGCTGACCAGAAATTTGCCCGGCTCAACCCACAACTGAAGCTTGCGGCCCAATTGCTGGCTAAGGGCTAAAAAGGCTTCACTGAGTTGAGCACCCAGCGCGGGCATGTCGGTGGTAGGGTCTCCTTCTTTATAGGCCACCTTAAAGCCTCCGCCTAAGTCGATGATTTGGAGGTTGGGAAAATCTTTGGCAAAGCTAAAAATAACGTCGGCGGCGCGGACAAAGGCATTGGCTTCTTTGATGTCAGAACCCGTATGCTGGTGCAACCCTACGACGTTGATGCCGTATTGGTTCACAATCCGCAGAATATCTTCACGTTGCCGAATGTCAATGCCAAATTTGGAACCTTCGTGCGCGGTCATGATTTTGGCGTTTCCACCAGCGGCCACGTTGGGTTTGATGCGAATCATGCACGGCACCGTTCCCCCAAAACGTTGCCCAAATTTTTCGAGGACAATCAGGTTGTCGAGGTTGATGATTGAACCCACTGCCACGGCCGTTTCGATTTCATCAAAAGAAACCCCGCTTGGGGTAAATGTAATCTGTGAGCCTTCGTAGCCGGCGTGCAGTCCCAGCTCCAATTCTTGCGGCGAAACTACGTCCAATTCCACCCCGTTTTGGCGCATCAATTTCAGGATGGAAACATTGGTCAAAGCTTTGCAGGCAAATTTTATCTTTAAATCGACCGATGAAAAGGCGTTACGCAATTGATTGATTTTATCGACTATCTTGTCGGCATCATATACATAGAGAGGGGTTCCGAATTGCTGGGCGATGTCTAAAACGGGTATTCCTTGGATTTCGTAACGGTCGTTTACTAATTGCATGATGATTTGGGCTAATTCGCTGATCAATATTCTCTTAACGCATAAGAGGGTGGAGGTCGGCGACAGAAAAAAGTTGATTGGTTGAAAATGAAGCCGCAAAGATAGTTGATGCTTCTGCTTTTTCAAACCTCACCGAGTTGCGCAAAAACAGGAAATGTAACCAAACGACTCGGCGCGCTTCCCCAAACACCGATTAAGCGGTCATGCAGGGCTTCGATTGGGTTGTAACCGTTGGCCTTTTCAAATTTACGCACACTCGACCAAGTATTAAGGTAATGGCAGAGTTGCGCCAACGACCATTCGTAGCTTTGTAGAAAAATACTCTTTTTTATATTGTGATAAGGAAAAGGAACGTCAGCATATTGGTTTTCAATGTGGCGGCGCTCGGGGTCCCAATAATCGCCGATGGTATTTTGGTAAAAATCCAGAATAATGACATCAATCTCAGGAGAAATAGTGAGCAACTCATAGCCCCAAATGGCCAGAATTGCGCCTTTTTTGGCTACTCGTTTTACTTCTTTGTTGAAAAGCTCAAAATCAAACCAATGCAGCGCCTGTCCGACGGTAATTAAATCAAGCGTATTTGCCTTAAAGGGCGTGGATTCGGCGGGACTTACTTGATAATGAATATTGGGCAACAAGACCGCCTGACTGATTTGGGCTTGGCTTAGGTCTGTTGCTTCCACTTCGCGGAAGTGTTTGGCTAAAATGGTTGCTACTTGTCCGTTGCCAGTGGCGCAGTCCCACGCCTTATCAAAATGTTGGACGAATTGGAAAACCCACTGGTACAGTGCCTCAGGGTAGCCGGGGCGATAGAGGGCGTAATCGGTGGCGTGGCCCGAAAAAAGGTCTTTCATAGAGTAACAATTTTATAAAATCGTTAAATCAGAGGTGGCTTTAAGAAAAATTTGCCTCTAAATGATTGATTAGAAGCACTTCTGTGTTTTACATTCTTCAGTTTATTATTTTTCTGTTCCCCAATTCGTTACGGCTCAAAGGATAGTTTTTTTAACTTGCGTCAAAAATAACCATAACCATGAGAAAACTTCTATTCGTACATTTTCTTCTTTGTTTTGTCTCGTCTTCGCTTTTGGCACAAATCCAATCGGGGCCGATGGTGGGCTATTCTGACATGCGTGAAGTGCTTTTGTGGGTTCAAACCAAGCAGGCTGCCAAGGTGAAATTTGTGTATTGGGAACAGGGAAATATGGCGCAAAAATGGTCAACCGACGAAACCCAAACGGCCAAAAATACGGCCTATATTGCGCGTCTGATTGCCGATCAAGTGCAGCCTGGCAAAAAATACGACTATGAAGTATGGGTGGACGGCAAAAAAGCGGCGATTACGTATCCGCTCAGTTTTCAGTCGCAGACCTTGTGGCAATGGCGTACCGACCCGCCTGCGCTCAAATTTGCGTTTGGTAGTTGTACGTACGTCAACGATGCGCCTTACGACCGCCCCAACTCTTACGGGGGCGACTATGAAATATTTAAGAGTATTGCCTCCCAAAAACCTGATTTTATGGTGTGGGGGGGCGATAATGTCTACACCCGTGAGCCTGATTGGAATACCCGTACGGGGGTTTTGTATCGCAATACGCATACGCGCTCGTTGCCCGAATTGCAGCCTTTGTTGGGCTCCGTACACCACTACGCTATTTGGGACGACCACGATTATGGCCCCAACGATTCCGACCGTAGTTTTGCGCATAAGAACATTACTTCAGAAGCTTTTCGTTTGTTTTGGGGAAATCCCAATTATATTTTTGAAGGTGCTTGCACGGGAACTTTTGAATGGAGCGATGCGCAGTTTTTTATGCTCGACGACCGCTGGTTTCGTGCCCCCAACAACCGCGCCGACGACCGTACTTATTTCGGAGAAGCCCAAATCAACTGGCTGATTGATGCTTTGACCAACAGCAAAGCATCCTTTAAGTTTATCGTGACGGGTGGCCAAGTCATTAATACGGCAGCAGTGTATGAAAACTACGCCATTTACGGCGAAGAAAGAGCCCGTTTTCTGCA
>JAIXPV010000355.1 GCA_027486105.1 Runella sp.
CTGTTATTATTTATGACAATGGAGTGAAAGTATTTTCATCGAGCAACTTCTACCACTCGCCCGATGCTACCCATGAAGATCACGAAAGCCACGTGTATCCAAACAAAGCCTTAGGCTACGTCTTGGAGCACGAGCACATCTATCCAATCGGGGCAGATGGCAAAGCCAACAAAGAAGCACACGTATTGGATTTTTCCATTACTAAGAACGTAGCTTCTCTGCTTTTAAGTGCCGTTATTCTTTTGCTTATCTTTACTTCGGTTGCCAAAGGATATTCCAAAAATAAAGGAAAAGCTCCTTCGGGTATCCAGTCGTTTTTGGAGCCTATCATTTTGTTTATTCGGGATGAAGTGGTAAAGCCTGCTATCGGCCCTAAATACGAAAGATACCTTCCTTATTTATTGACCTTATTTTTCTTCATTTGGGTAAACAACCTCCTTGGGTTGGTTCCTGGTGGGGCAAACTTAACGGGCAACATTGCCGTAACGTTGATTCTGGCGGTTATTACCTTTATCATTGTTCACTTCAGCGCCAATAAGCACTATTTCGCTCACTTGATTAAGCCAACGGGTGTACCAGTTGCCCTGTTGCCAATTATGATTCCCGTAGAAATCGTGGGTGTATTCATGAAGCCTTTCTCATTGATGGTTCGACTTTTTGCCAACATCACGGCGGGTCACATCATTATCTTGAGCCTTTTAGGTTTGATATTTATTGCCAACAACTTAGGTGGTAGCGGTACTGGTTGGGCGGTGAGCCCGTTGGTGCTCATCTTTACGTTGTTTATGAACGTTATTGAGTTATTAGTGGCGTTTTTGCAGGCCTTTATCTTTACGCTCTTGACGTCTATGTACATCGGAAGCTCCATCGAAGAGAGCCACGAAGCAGACCACGGGCACTAATTTACGCGTACCATTTTTCATTGAATTCTTTTGTTTCACTATATAATAAATTACAATCATGTTGCTTCAAATCTTACTCCAAGCTGCTGCTGAAAGCGGTGCAGGTCTAGCGGTATTAGGTGCCGGTATCGGTGCAGGTTTAGCTGCAATCGGTGCAGGTCTAGGTATCGGCCGTATCGGTGGTAGCGCAATGGAAGGTATTGCTCGTCAGCCTGAGGCTGCTGGTCGTATCCAAACTGCGATGTTGATTATCGCGGCTTTGATCGAGGCCGTAGCTCTTTTCGCTGCCGTTATTTGCTTGTTGATTTCTTTCAAGCTCTAATTGCAACAAAGGGATTTCGTACTGTGCGCATTAGGCGTCGGTACGAAATCCTCTCTTTTGTAGTAAACAAGAGGAATTCTAAATTATTATCTCAAAACTGTAAACTGTATTCAAATGGAATTGTTAACCCCCGCAATCGGCTTACTTTTCTGGATGTTGGTGGTATTTGTTATCTTGGTGGTGATTCTACGCGTAGCCGCTTGGAAACCCATCATGAACGGCTTAAAAGAACGCGAACACCAGATTCAGAGCGCGCTTGATTTGGCCGAAAAGACCCGTGCCGACATGGCTAAGTTGCAGTCAGACAATGAAAAATTGCTGGCTCAAGCCCGTGCCGAGCGCGACAGCATTTTGAAATCTGCCAAAGAATCTGCCGACCGCCTGATTGCCGAAGCAAAAGATCGCGCAGGTATCGAAGGAAAACGCATTATTGAAGATGCACGTGAGGCCATCAACAATGAGCGCGTAGCCATTGTTGCTCAAATGAAGAAAGAAATCGTCACGATTTCGCTTGATATTGCCGAGAAAGTGTTACGTAAAGAATTGGGCGACAAGACCTCGCAGGAGCAATTGGTAGCTGATTTGGCCAAAGAAGCAAGACTTAATTAGTCAATTATCATTCAACATTGAACTGTTGATGTTCAATGGTAACTGTTCAATAAATTATGTCTGAATCTACCGTAGCATTACGATACGCCAAATCGCTTATCGACTTGGCACAAGAACAAAACGTGGTGGACACTGTTTATCAGGATATGCTTTTCTTCAAGCAGACAGCGGAAGAAAATCGTGGATTGATGTTGGCCCTTAAAAGCCCTGTGGTACGTCACGACAAGAAATTGGCGATTCTGGAAGGTGTATTTAAGACCAGAGTAAGCCCAACTTCTTACACGATCTTTACCATCATCACGAAGAAAAACCGCGAAGGAATCATGTTCAGTATCGCGGAAGAGTTTATCAAGTTGTATGATGAGAAAAAAGGCATTGTCAAAGCGCTCATTACTTCTTCGATGCCATTGACCGCTCCATTACGTACACAATTTGTGAGCATAGTAGCCGAAGCTACTGGCAAAACAGTTGAATTAGAGGAGAAAGTAGATGAGAAACTCATTGGAGGATACGTGTTGCGCGTTGGAGACCGGCAAGTAGATGCGTCTATTCGCACGCGCTTAAACGACTTAAAATTGAAGTTGCTCAACTAAGATATTTTTTATCTGCTTAGAGTGACAGAAGCCCTCATTGCTTTGCGATGAGGGCTTTTTTTGTGACTATGGTTATCAAAAAAACACCCCTTTCTGTTGTAAGAGAAAGGGGCGAATGTAAGTACAGATGAAGTGAGACTACATCGCCTCAAAAATTTCTTCGATGGCATCGGCCAAGGCTTCGTCTTTTTCGGTTACTTTATTGCCAGCATCGTGCGTAGTAAGCTCAAACCTCACTTTGTTATAAACGTTTGACCACCAAGGGTGATGGTTCATCTGCTCGGCTACTTCGGCCACTTTGGTCATGAAAGCAAAGGCTTCTTTGAAGTCCTCAAATTCATATTCTTTTACGAGCTTATTGTTCTGTTCAATCCACATAACTTGTTTGATGAATGGTTGTTGTTAGTAGTAACGGTAAATCATTCATAAATCGCATAAAGCACCACCGCTTTATGCTAAAACAGGCTAAGCTTCCATGGCATCATACACCACCACTTTGCTCCACAGATGAGAATAGTTTTTGATAAATTCCTGGTGAATCGGATGGTCTTGGTATACCTTTTGCCCAAAAATAAAAAAAAAAAACATCAGTTCTGATACATCCCAGCTTGTATCTACTACGTCCCGTTTTTCGGTGCTTGCCAATACCCCCACGTGCAGTTTACGGATAGTCTCTATTTTTGAGAGGGTTTTTACGCCTTCTACCAGTTTGTCACGGTCGGCTACGGAGCCAGGGTTTTTGAGCCAAAAGAAAACGTGGTGTACCAGTTGCTTTTTGGGCGCTGCTGCGATTACGTTGGCAACCGCCCCAGTGCCGACGAGGGTAGCGGTAGTTAGAAATGCACGACGATTTGATTTTTTCATAAAAGAATTAAATAGGTGAGTACCCGACAAAAATACGAAAACAGGTTTGACATGACTTCCGTTATTCTACGGTGACAAGTTATTTATCAACAGTTTCCCA
>JAIXPV010000259.1 GCA_027486105.1 Runella sp.
GTCATTTTTGGTCTTGGTGTCTTGGTCAATAATAAGAATGGATTTCTCGCGCAATACGGTTTGGTTCATGTAATAAGCCAAACTCAGTCCTGCCAATCCGCCGCCTGCTATGATGAAGTCGTATTTCTGCATGGAAAACTTATTCGTAATGACCTTCTAAGGCCAGTATACGGATGGGCGTTATCAGAAACCTTATGAGCAGTTTAAATGATATTAAATCGGCACATTTACGTGGCGCTCTGAGTGGTAGCTTGACCGGACCAACGGGCCTGATTCAACATACTTGAGGCCGCGTTTGAGGCCTTCTTCGCGGTACATGGCAAAGGTTTCGGGATGAATCCACTCAATCACCTCGTGGTGCATTTTGGTGGGTTGTAGGTATTGACCCAAGGTTAGGATATCAAGTCCGTGTGCCACCAAGTCATCCATGGCCTGAAACATTTCGTCTTGGGTTTCGCCCAAGCCGAGCATAATGCCAGATTTAGTACGTTTGCCCAAGTCTTTGGTTCGACGGATTTGCTCCAAACTGCGTTCGTATTTGGCTTGCGGCCGAACGGCGCGGTAAAGTCTAGCCACAGTTTCTACATTGTGAGAAACCACTTCCTGACCCGCAGAAATCATTCGTTCGAGGGCTGACCAGTTGCTTTTTGTGTCAGGAATCAAGGTTTCGATTGTGGTGGAAGGGCTCAATTCTTTGGTCAAAACCACCGTCTGGTACCAAATTTCGGCCCCACGGTCTTTGAGTTCATCACGGTTTACGGAAGTGATAACGGCGTGTTTAACTCCCATGGTTTTGATGGCTTCGGCCACGCGGCGCGGCTCGTCAACGTCGTATTCGTTTGGACGGCCAGTGGCTACGGCGCAAAAACTGCAACTGCGGGTGCAGACATTGCCCAGTATCATAAACGTTGCGGTTCCTTCTCCCCAGCATTCGCCCATGTTTGGGCAATTGCCGCTTTCACAAATCGTGTGGAGTTTGTTGGTATCTACAATGGTCCGAACCTTTTTGTATTCAGGCCCAACGGGCAATTTTACTCTTAACCAATCTGGGCGTTTTTTTCGCTCTGAAGTTATAACGGGAAGTTCTATCATTTCTGAAGTTAATTGTTGCCAGTTAACAGTTATTGGTAAAAATTCTTTCAGTGATTAATAAATAACTAACTGTTAGCGAAGGCTATTTTTTGTTACCGAAAAACAAAGTTACATAACCCGAGGTGAACAAACTACGATTTTCGGCAAAAGGTATAATGACAGGGGCTTTGCTGAAGAGTTCGGTCAGGAAGCCAATCTCCAAACCAGTGAGGTTGCTCCTAAAGGCACTCAATTCAAAACTGAACGCGATTTTGGCATTGACACCCGGCACGATTTTCGATTGACCGATGCCTTGCATAATGTTGCCAGCGCCCAAAATATTGCCCAAATCGGTGTGTTTAACTGGGTCATAAGCTTCGGTACGAACCACGCCTGGGCGTACTTGGTACTGTATAAAATACGGTTTCAATATCCCCAATGAAGCGCCGACGGCCAATATCCCGTTGATTGAAATCCCTTCCTCATTGTTGCGGTTGGAAAGGATAATTTCACGGCCATATTGCGGACGCAACGCAAAGAGATAATTTTGTTTACCTGGCGTAAAGCGTGCGCCCGTGTTGCTCGACTGGGCAAGTTCTTTCGGGTGCCGCACGTTGACCAATTCAAGGGCTAAATAACGGTACTGAGCTCTGCCGAAAAGGTCTTTGTCCATACGGGTTGAATGTCGAACCACCAATCCGCCAAGCAGGCCAGAGTTAGTGTTGGTCGTAACTCCGTAGGTTGTTATGGTAGAATATTCTTCCTCCTCGTCTTCCAGGTTTGTTTTAGTACGACGCTGCTGACCCCATGCTGCTTCAGAAAGGAGCAAAAAAGCCAAGATTACGGTTGATATGGATTTCATCAGACTTAACAAAAATTTTACTTAAACATAACAAAAATACCTAATAAAGTCAAGTCACTATACGTTAAAAGTCGCTTAAAGGTTGCCGATTCTTTCACTATTTTAAACTATTTTCAAGGGTGTATGGTTCAGGATATTTTTTCAAATCGTAAATTGCTTGTTGTTAGAGGGAATGCATTTTGTACTTTTTTTTATTTTAGTCAGGCATACACACTGGGCCCTTTAAACGCGTTGGAGATGCCGCTTACTTTTTAGTTATCAGCCTCGCTGAACCCACTCATGACAAAGAATCCCACATTTATTCTTTTACTGATTTGCCTTTCTGTATATTCGCTTTATGCTCAAACGGAGTCGGTGTTTGAGGAAAAAATGCATTTGCCTCAAAATACAACGAAGGCCGAAACCGCTTTGCACATTGCAGAAAGTTTTTTGGGGAAACCTTACGTGGCGCATACCCTTGAGAAAACCCCTGAAGCCCTCGTTTGTGATTTGCAAACCTTTGATTGTTACACTTTTGTAGAATCAGTATTGGCCCTGACGCTGACTCGAAAAGCCTCAGGTAGGTATGAAGAATACCAGAATTTTCTCCTAAAATTGCGCTACCGACACGGAAAAATTACGGGATATGGCTCTCGATTGCATTATTTTCTCGAATGGAAACAGCAAGCGGTGGCTGAAGGATGGCTTGTGGACGTGACCGAGTCATTGGGCGGACTGAAAATACAACCCAAAATTCAGTTTATGACCACTCATCGAGCGTCTTATCCAGCCTTGAAAGAGGACAAAACAGTGGCTGAAATTCAAAATGCAGAGAAACAATTATCCCAAACCCCGTGGTTTTCTATTCCTAAAAATAAGGTCGCGGCGATAGAGTCCAAATTACGTGATGGGGATATTATTGGTATAAC
>JAIXPV010000335.1 GCA_027486105.1 Runella sp.
ACACGAGGGCATCGCCCACGTGATACTTTTTACTTCGTCTACGGGTGGAGAGGGTAAAACCTTCGTGGCGACCAATATCGCGGCGTCGTTAGCGCTGCTTGATAAAAGAGTGGTTATTCTTGGATTAGACCTGCGCAAGCCCACCATTCACTCGTATTTAGGCGTTGCCAATAAAAAAGGGATTTCCAACTACTTGATTGGGAAAGCAAAAGCAGAAGACATCGTTGTAAGTACTTCTATCAACAATGTTTATCTGGCGCCAAGTGGCCCTATGCCTCCCAACCCCTCTGAGTTGGTTGCCAACGGCCGCATCAAGGACTTAATTGACGAACTTAAGTACTCGTTTGATTACATCATCATGGATACTCCGCCCATCGGCTTGGTGACTGATGCTACCCTTTTGGCCGCCTATGCCGAAGCAACGTTTTACTTGATTCGTCACAATAAGACCCCAAAAATGTTTTTATCCACAATTAAGGAGCTGGACCGTAAGAAAACTTTCAAATCATTCAACTTGATTTTTAACGCCGTAAACATCAAAAAATCGGCAGATTATGGCTATGGCTACGGCTATGGCACCCAGTATGGCGGCTATTATGGAGAAGATAAAAGTTCTAAAGGCTGGTTTGACAAATTAATGGCTAAAAAATAACTTCTTGGTCATTTGCTTTCTTGAATGTAGACAAAACCTGTTTTCTTTTTAGAGAAAATAGACTTAGGAATTCATTGCTAAGTGCACGCAATAAATTTCAGTTTATCAACACTTTACCTGATTTTAACACTTTACCTAAACTGGTTTCGGCCGCTGATACCGATGACTCATCGGCAACTTAACTTCGTAGGAGCAAACGTTCCAATCTCCGAAATATCAAAAGATATTTTGGAGCTGCCTGTGCCCAGTTCAGTGCCTGAAAACGCTGTAAATCAGGCCATAACCGCTTATTTGCTAAGGTTTGGCTCCCACAGTTCTTGGAGCCAAGTGGATGCAGACGTCGTTCTGATGCGTAATTTTTCGCTAAAGAGACCCAATTTATATTTAGATGAGTTGATGCTCAAAAAATATAAACCAAATGTTGTCTTGGAAAAGATAAGAGGCTCGCTTGGCGCTAATGGGTATTTTGCGCTCAAAATTGTCACCGCAGAAAATATTAAATGTATAATTCAAAAAGACATATCACCTTTTTTTATCAATCTCTATTATCCTGTACATTTTTTGTTTAGGAGGGTTTTGCCCAAGCTAGCTGGATTTGATGCCATCTACCAGAAGCTTCAAATCCCCATAGATATGTCAAAGGCAGAAATAATGGGACGCCTAATCTACAACGGCTTTAAAATCGTAGATGTAGTAGACAATTGTAAAGAGACATTGGTCATCGCTAAGATCAATCGCCAGAGTAATCCGAGTTTGACCAATCCTGAGGCGAGTGAAGGTGTTTTGTTCAGAATGAATAGGATAGGAAAAGGAGGAAAAAAGATGACTGTTTATAAATTTCGCTCCATGCACCCTTATGCCGAATACGTGCAAGAATACCTGCACAGCACGCAAGGATTGGATACTGGTGGGAAATTTAAAAATGATTTTCGGGTAAGTACAGGAGGCCGGCTGATTCGGAAATACTGGATTGATGAACTGCCTATGTTGTACAACCTGCTTCGAGGCGATCTTAAGTTGATTGGCGTCCGGCCCATCAGTGAGCATTATTTTGGGCTATACCCCGAGAAATTACAAGCTCTTCGCAAAAAACATATTCCAGGGCTGCTACCACCCTATTATGCAGATTTGCCCGAAACGTTTGAAGAAATTGTGCAGTCTGAACTAACTTATTTGGAGGCCTATGAAAAGGCACCTTTCAAAACGGATGTAAAATATCTGTGGAAAATTTTGAAAAACATTTTGATTAATAAGGCCCGCAGTAAATAGCCGACAGGAAGAAGATGACAGGGGTAGAAGCACCAAATAAAATAGTAACGGAGGCCATTCAGATGGTTGATTTGAAAGGGCAGTACGCCAAAATCAAACCTTCCATTGATGCGGCTATTCAGAACTGCCTAGATAATGCCACGTTTATAAAAGGCCCGCAGGTAGCCCATTTTGAGGCTCAATTGGCCGATTACCTTCGTGCCAATCACGTGGTTTCCTGCGGTAACGGTACCGATGCCCTCCAAATCGCGATGATGGCACTTGAACTCAAACCAGGAGATGAAGTGATTGTGCCAGCTTTTACCTATGTTGCTACCGCCGAGGCCATTGGATTGCTTGGACTTACCCCTGTTATGGTGGACGTAGACCCGTTGACATTCAACCTCAATCGACAGCTTGTGGAGGCCGCCATTACGCCCAAAACCAAGCTGGTAGTGCCCGTGCATCTATTTGGTCAATGCGCTGATATGGAAGGAATATTGGATGTATGTGTGGCTCATCAAATAGCCGTTATTGAGGATGCTGCGCAGGCCATCGGAGCCACGTATCGGTTTGCCAACGGTACTTCAAAGAAGGCGGGGACCCTAGGTGATATGGGGACAACATCTTTCTTTCCTTCCAAAAACCTTGGCTGCTTTGGGGATGGCGGTGCTGTGTATACGCAAAGTGCGGAGCTTGCACGCAAGGTAAAAATGATTGCTAATCATGGGCAGGAGAAAAAATATATCCATGAAATGATTGGAATCAATTCAAGATTGGACTCTCTACAAGCGGCGATTTTGACCGAAAAACTGCGGTATTTGGATGAATATACCCACGCACGCCAAAAAGCCGCTACTCTTTATGATGCAGCATTGGCGGAGATAGCGGCGGTTGAGATTCCGTTTCGAGCCGATTTTTCGACCCACGTCTTTCACCAGTATACTTTGAAAGTGCCAGCCCAACACCGAGAGGGGTTGCAGGAATACCTGCAAAAAAGAAAAATTCCGAGCATGATTTATTACCCCGTACCCCTCAATCAACAGAAAGCATACCAACATTTAGGAAGAGTGATGGGCGACCTGGCCGTGACACGGGAGTTGTGCAAGCAGGTTATTTCTTTACCGATGCACACCGAAATGACCGAGGCGCACATTGCCTATATTTCGGAAGCCATCGCCACTTATTTTTCCTGAAATTTTACGCATGGAACCCGTTTTTATACATCCTACCGCCGTAGTTGACGAAGGTTGCAAAATAAGCGAAGGAACCAAAATATGGCATTTTTGCCACATTATGCCCGATTGTAAAATAGGTAAAAACTGTAACATTGGTCAAAATGTGGTGATTTCGCCAGGGGTTATTTTGGGAAATAATGTAAAAGTCCAGAACAATGTCTCGATTTATACGGGAGTCACCTGCGGCGATGATGTTTTTCTAGGGCCTTCGATGGTATTTACCAACGTATCCAATCCCCGAAGTGCCATTAACCGCCGTGGACAGTACGAAAAAACGCACGTAGGAAAGGGGGCGAGTATCGGAGCCAATGCTACCATTGTATGCGGACACGACATTGGAGACTATGCGTTTATTGGAGCTGGTGCCGTAGTGACCAAAAATGTTCCTCCATATGCGCTTGTGCTCGGCAATCCCGCCCGGCAAGTGGGCTGGATAAGTGAATATGGGCACCGTTTGAGTTTTGATAATCATGGCTTTGCGACTTGTCCTGAGAGCGGGATGGTGTATAGCCTTCACGAAAATACTGTATCCGCTATTCGTTAATTTCAATACCCTACTTCATGAAAACATTTGCAATTATCGGTGCGGCAGGCTTTATAGCCCCCCGCCACATGAAAGCCATCAGAGATACCGAAAATGTGCTGTTGACAGCATTTGACAAGTCAGATTCGGTAGGGGTGATGGACAGTTACTTTCCCGAAGCTAATTTTTTTACTGAATTTGAGCGCTTTGACCGGCACGTTGATAAGCTGCGTCGAGAGGGAAACCCCGTCGATTATGTGAGTATTTGTAGTCCCAACTACCTCCACGACGCCCACATCCGTTTCGGTTTACGAAGCCATGCCCACGTAATCTGCGAAAAGCCGCTCGTGCTCAATCCGTGGAACATTGATGCATTGAGCGAAATTGAAAGCGAAACGGGCAAAAGGGTTTACAACATCCTGCAACTTAGACTACACCCGAGCCTCATGGCTCTCAAAAAAAAGGTGGAAGAAGGACCCGCTGATAAAATTTATGATATCGACCTGTCTTATATCACATCAAGAGGCAAGTGGTATAATATCAGTTGGAAAGGTGACGTCAGCAAATCGGGCGGAATTGCTACCAATATCGGTATTCATTTTTTTGACGCCCTAACGTGGATTTTCGGCGCTGTAAAGCGGAATATTGTGCATTTGCACGAAGCAAATTCGGCGGCGGGCTATCTAGACTTGAAGCGCGCGCGTGTACGCTGGTTTTTGAGTACGGACTTCAACACCTTGCCCGAAGAAGCAAAATTACGTAATAAAAGAACCTTCCGCTCCCTGCAAATGGAAGGCGAAGAAATTGAGTTTAGTGATGGCTTCACCGACCTTCATACCCAAAGTTACCAACATATTCTGGACGGAAACGGGTTTGGTTTGTCGGAAGCATACCCCTCTATCGAAATTGCGCACAACATCAGAACCGCCCCCATTGCTGGCTTAACGGGTGATTATCACCCCTTTGCTAAACGAACTCTGGAGAAGGTTTGATCGGGTTTGTTGAAGCGTAGCAATTAAATGAGAATAAATGCAAGTTGCCGACACAAAAAAATACGCCAGTTCGATTGTCCCGAAAGATGCTTTATTTGACCTTCGTTTGAAGGAAATATGGAGGTATCGGGATTTGTTGTTACTGTTTGTAAAGCGAGATTTCGTAGCCAAATACAAACAGACCGTTTTAGGCCCCGTTTGGTTTTTTATTCAGCCCATATTTCAAACTGCGATTTTGGCCCTGGTTTTTGCAGGCATGGCCAGTCTTTCCACCGACGGTATTCCGCCTATTCTGTTTTATTTAGCGGGCATTACCTGTTGGAATTACTTTGCCAACTGCCTGCGCACGACGTCCAACACCTTTACCGCCAATGCCTCCCTGTTTGGCAAGGTATATTTTCCCCGGGCAGTTACTCCTTTGTCCATCATCATCAGCAACCTGATTCAGTTCGGGATTGGTTTGTTATTGTTTTTGTTGCTGTATCTCTATTTTGTAGCCACGGGAGCAGCTTTGTTGCCTAATACGTCACTGCTGCTTTTGCCCGTACTCATTGTATTGATGGGGCTGATGGGGCTTGGGTTGGGAATGCTAGTGTCGGCTATGACCACC
>JAIXPV010000478.1 GCA_027486105.1 Runella sp.
GACTTACGCAGGACTGAAAGCGGGAAATTTGTCGGATGCTGCTGCTTTTAGTTTTTACCCAACCAAAAATTTAGGAGCTTTGGGAGACGCAGGCGCCGTGACTACAAATAATGCTGAATTGGCGCGCAAAATATCAAGCCTGCGCAATTATGGCTCAACTATCAAGTATTACAACGACCATGTGGGCACCAACAGTCGATTAGATGAACTACAGGCGGCGATTTTGAACGTAAAGCTGAGGTATTTGGATGCCGAAAATATGCGTCGCCGAGAGTTGGCCCGGTATTTTCTAACAGAAATCAAGAATCCTGATATAATACTGCCAAACGTGAAAACGCTTTACGAAGATGCGTGGCACCTTTTTGTGGTGAGGCATCCCAGAAGAGAAGAATTTATCGACTATTTGATGGACAATGGCATTCAAGCCACGGTTCATTATCCTGTTCCTCCCCATAAACAAAGAGCCTACGCTGAATATAACCATTTAAGTTTGCCCATCACGGAGCAAATTCACAACGAAGTGGTGAGCCTGCCGCTTCATCCTGCACTGACCAACGAAGAGGCGGCGTATATTGTTCAAACCATCAATCAATCAGTCCTTCAAGCTCATGCTACTGTCGGTTATTATTCCGGTATATAATAGTGCCTGGACCATCGGCAGGCTTGTTGAACATGTACTGGAAACGTTGGACAACAATACCCTCGAAATCATTTTGGTCAATGACTGTAGCCGCGATGATTCCGAAAAAGTCTGTACCGAATTGGCGCACCGTTTTGAGCAGGTTAAGTTCGTCTCGCTTCGTCGAAACTTCGGGGAGTTTAATGCGGTCATGTGCGGGTTAAACCATGCCTCTGGGGATTACTGCGTGATGATTGACGATGATTTCCAGAATCCTCCTTCCGAAATTCTGAAGTTAATGACCACGGCTCAAGACCATCAATACGATGTAGTTTTTTCGTTTTACGGACAAAAACAACATTCATTGTTTCGGAATTTTGGCAGTATGCTGGTCAATCGTCTTACCACTTGGCTTTTAGAAAAACCCCAAGACCTGTATTTGTCTAGCTTCAAACTTATCTCGAAACCAATAGTGCAGGAAATCATCAAGTACAAAGGTCCGTATCCTTATATTGACGGCTTGATTTTCCGCGTAACGCGCAACGTTGGGCGAGTGCAAGTATCTCATAACAAGCGCGAAGATGGGCAGTCCGGCTATACGCTACGAAAACTGACGTCGTTGTTTCTGACGATTCTGTTTGGTTATTCTCTCAAACCTCTACGATTGCTCACTGCGGCGGGTTTATTGTTTATAGGGCTGTCATGTGTTTCGGCTTTGGTTGACTTAGGGCTTTATGCGTTTCATGCTCAGTTTTTTATCCTTAATTCTGCGCTTATTTTACTGATTTTTTTTAGTGGAATGATTTTGACAGCTTTGGGGGTAGTGGGAGAATACATTGGCCGAATTTACATGGCTCAAAGTGGGCTGCCGCAGTATATTGAGAAAAGCGTTTCTAAATAGTAAATGCCAAAAACATATTTTCCGAACTAGCTATATTTTTGTAAAACCATGATAGGTAAATACGATGAATATAAACGAATGTATGATGCCGAACGCCATTTATGGTGGTACCGGGTTTTACATCAGAAGGTGACAAGTAGTATTAAAAATCACTTCCCAAACCGCGTTGATGTATCAATTCTTGATGCAGGCTGTGGAACAGGAGGAATGCTTAGGCACTTGCTTGAGCAGGGATTTTCTACTATTGAAGGATTCGATTTTTCGGAAGATGGCGTTGCTTTTTCGCAAATGAGAGGTTTGGCCGTTACCCACCATGACCTCACAAAGATTGCCAACTATAAGCCTGGGCAACAATTTGATGTTATCATTTGTAACGATGTTTTTACGTATTTCAGCGATGCTGTCATTCAAGAAATCGTAATGGGTATTCGTACTAAACTCAAACCAGGAGGGATTTTTATTACGAACAATAATGCACATGAGGCTTTTTCGGGGATACACGATATCGTCGTGGGTGGACAAAAACGTTTTGTTAAGAAAGATTTGGAACGATTGGTAGAGAGGGCAGGCTTATCTATTTCTTATGCAACTTACTGGAGTTTTTTTCTCTCACCCCTTATTATGGCGGTTCGGGCGTGGCAACGCTTTCAGTTGCGCCGGGGTTGGATTGATTTGTCAAAACAAGCTTCTGATGTAGCAGTACCTCCTTTTTTTATTAATATTCCCCTTTATTGGCTTGTCAAGCTGGAAGAGGCGGTTTTGCCCCGGGCGTCGTTCGGGAGCTCCCTTTTTACAGTAATGAATCCTACCAGTCAGGTAAAGGAGTAAAATAAATGCATAAAATTAAAACAGTTAATTGGCTTTTAGTAGGGCTAATGCTGGGGGTATTTCTGCTCAGGTGGAGCAATATGACCCCTCGCGAGCCTAACGTTGATACTAGTACGTGGTTGGCTGGCGTTATTTCAATTGATAAATCCTCCGATCCGATTTGGACTTGGCTCAATTACACCGACGGCCGTCCTCTTACGGTTGCCCCCTTGCTCATAGCCAATGCGTTGGGGTTTGAAGCCACTTACCCCGTGGCCGAAGGCGTCGGAGTTGTTTGTTGGTTGTTTACCGTCGTTATTTTATACAACACACTTCGTTGGCTGTCCCTATCAGCTATGGGGTCGTTGATGGTAGTATTACCGTTGCTGACGTGGTTGGGGACTACTGCCTATCACGACCATCTTGCCTATAACTCAGAAGCCGTGAGTGTATTGATGCTTACAGTAGGCATCAGTGCGTATGTTTATGCCTTTCATCGGCGAGATTTACCGACGGTCAATCGTCAACTTTCATTTATGTTTTGGCTGGGTTTGGGAATTTGGTTGGGCTTGCTGGTCTATGCTAAGTTTCAGAATGTGCCAATGGGCTTGGTGATTGCTGCTTTTCTTGCCTACGAACTTATCATCAAAAAAGCTTGGAAAAGCCTGGGTTGTCTGGTGGTTGGAGGGTTTATGCCCACGGTAGTCATCAACGTTTATTTTGCCCTGCGCGGAGAGCTAGAAACGTTCTGGAACAACTACTTTTGGTATTATTTTTATTATGGTTATTCAGACGAATTTTCTAAACTGCCAGCATGGAAACGGTTTAGCCCTTGGCGGGGGGGGAGTTTGATGTGGCAAAGTTATGCCATTCGCTTTGTGTTTAGTGGTTGGTGTTTGGCGCTGCTTGTGGGTTTGCTCGGCAGCGTTAAAAAAGCAAGTTTAAACCGTCCCAACCGCCTATTATTGTTTGCGATTACTTTTTTGTTTGTCACTTTTTACGCCATTTTACAATCTGGAAATCCCTACACGCACTATACGCTCTTTCTGCCCATGCCGCTTACTTTTCTCGTTGGGGTACTGTTGGGCCAACCTTTAGCAGGCCAATGGCACTCGCTGAAAAATTGGGTATACGGGATTGTACTGGTAAGTGCCATCGGGCAGGGGATTTTTAACCTGACCAAACGCCAACCGCTAGAACCCCTTAGATACGATGAAATTGACCAACAGGTGGTGAAAATTATCAAAGCAAATACCCAGCCTACTGACCATTTGGTTATTTGGGGCTATGCAGATCGGTTTTACATTTACACTGGATTACCGATGGGTTACCGCTCGTCGTATACCATCGGAATTTATTGGCCCAGCGCCCTGCATGACATTCGTGTGAAAGACTTTTTGGCGGATATGAATCAGAATAAAGCCGTCATTTTTATGGATTTGAACGGGAGTGTGATAAATACGGAAGGAAAAATCGAGCACCAACATGAGTATTTCCCGCCGATTGCTAATTTTGTAAAACAACATTATCAACTGATAGCCCAAGTAAATGATGGTTCGCCAACGGGCGTGCGGATTTATAAACGAAAGTAAAAATGAACGAAAAGAGCACCGAATTTTTGTATACCTACCTCAACAATGCTTCGCCCACTGGATTTGAATCGTCGGGACAGCAGATTTGGCTGGATTATTTAAAACCCTACATTGATGATTATTTTGTAGATATCTACGGAACCGCCGTGGGCGTCATCAATGAAGGAAAACCCTACAAAGTCGTGATTGAAGCCCACTCCGATGAGATTTCGTGGTTTGTCAATTATATCTCCGACGACGGCTATATTTATGTAATCCGTAACGGGGGCTCAGATGCGGTGATTGCGCCTTCTATGCGGGTCAATTTACACACCAAAAAAGGGGTTGTTAAGGGCGTTTTTGGCTGGCCTGCCATCCACGTGCGCGAACTCGCCAAAGATACTGCTCCAAAGGTGGCTGACCTCACAATTGACGTAGGCGCAGCCACAAAGCAGGAAGTGTTGGATATGGGTATTCATGTAGGAACGGTGGCTACATTTTCTGATGGCCTGTTTGAATTGAACAACCGCTATTTGGTAGGCCGGGCGTTGGACAACCGCATTGGTGGATTTATGATTGCAGAAGTGGCTCGGCGGTTGGACGAAAATGCTATCAACTTGCCTTTTACGCTTTACATTGTCAACTCGGTACAGGAAGAGATCGGCCTTCGCGGCGCAGAGATGATTGTGCGTCGTCTGAAACCTGACTTGGCCATTTGTACCGACGTAACGCACGATACCCAATCGCCCATGTACAAGAAAAAAGAGCAGGGGGATTTGAAATGCGGAAGCGGCCCGGTGCTATGCTATGGCCCAGCGGTGCAAAACAACGTGCTGGATATGCTAATTCAGGTAGCCGAAGAGAAAAAGATTCCGTTTCAGCGCCAAGCCGTCAGCCGTTCTACTGGAACAGATACCGATGCTTTTGCGTACGCAACGGAAGGGGTGGCTTCGGCTTTAATTTCACTTCCGCTCAAATACATGCACACTACCGTTGAAACGGTTCATAAAGAGGATGTGCAGAATGTCATTAACCTCATGTACGAAGTGTTGGTACAACTGAAGGGAGATGAGGATTTTAGATACTTGAAGTAATGATAGTTTGAAAAATTAATGGTTTTTATTTTCCAAAGTGCCTTAAACAGGCACTTTGTTTTTTTATTAGTTATAAAGTTTTGCCCAAAGTAACCTAATTACATCCCTGAATTTGAGCTTTAAATACGCTACTGGCTTCGGCCTGAAAGCCTGGATTTAATTCAATTGCAGCCCCTGCCTGATAAACAACATTCGCGCCGCTTTGAATGAGATTGGCGGCTTGGATGGATTGCCCCGCCTGAATCGTCATGAGTTCACCATTTACTAGGATTTGGGTCAATGTTCGTGTTGGTGGGCAAGGGTCTGTGACGGTAAACGCACGCTCCGCAAACGCGCCGTTGGTGGTGTAATTGCCCGCCTGAACGGCTCGCACCCGTACTGTGCCTTCTTGCCCAGTAAGCGTTAGAGTATCGTTGGAAAGAGTGGCAGGGCCACTAACGACAAAATACTGAATATCAAGCCCCGACGAAGCCGTAGCATTTAGCACAAAAGCCGGTGAGGTGATTAGCTTGGGCGGGATAGAATCTAGCGTAACCATTTGTTGCGTAATGGGCCGCGTTACGTTGAAAGTTTGCTCCACAATAGGGGCTTGATCATAGTTAGTGAGGCTGCTTCCGTGTTGAGCAGCCCGAATTGTTACTTGTCCGGGTTTTCCCGTTAAAGTGACGGTTGAGCCGCCTATGGTTGCTGGACCCGAAACCAAATAATAAGAAACAGGCAACGTTGAACTTGCCGTAGCATTGAGGGAAAAGGCCGGAGCGGTCGTTAATTTGTCGGGGATAGCAGGGAAAGTGATGGATTGTTGAATACCCACACAATTGAGGTTAATGTCTTTGGTATAGGTGGTAGATAAGCCCTGCTGGTCGGTGACGGTAAGATAAATCCGAATCCAGTAGGTAGCCACTCCCTTTTCACATTCTAAGGAAGGTAGAGAGATGCTCTGATTGTTGTTGGTGTAGGTTGTGTAAAGGTGCTCGTGGTCATTGTGGGCGAGCATGATTTTCCAGACGTACGTAAGTTGGGCGCTGTCGGTATGGTCGTCGGAGGCAAAGGCGCTGAGGGTAATGGGGTATGCAGCATTGGCCGCAATAGAATTCAGCGAATGAATACTACTGCTGTCGATGACGGGAGGGGTGTTGTTGAGGCTTACGTAGAGAGAATCGTAGCCTTTTTCACCGTTAGGGTCGGTCACGGTGAGTTTTACTTTGTACGATGTTTGTCCCGCATTCGTAAAAACGTGGTGAGGGGCAAGGGTAGTGTCTAGGGGGCTACCATCGCCAAAATTCCACTGATAAGTAATGGTATGGTTGTCGGGGTCGTAGGAGTCTAGGGCCGAAAACGCCGTGATTAAAGGGCTGCTACCTGCCGTGGTATCAGCTTTAATTTTGGCAATAGGCGGTTGATTGAAAGGCGAATAGCGCATTCGACGAATTTCCAGATTTCCATACGTAACGTAGTAAATGGTGCCCTCTATTGGGTGAATGGCCATACATACCATGCCCCCGCCAATGTTATAATTGAAGCGATTGACGTATTGGACATTGTAGTTCGCATCCAATTTTACGTTATAAATAATTCCGCTGGCATCACCCACAAAATAAGTGTTTTTGTACGCTGGCGGATACGTGTCTTTATTATAATACACACCAGCCACGGCTGAGTTACCCTCCATAGGGTTGATGCCCGGTACTTGTACGCTGCCTATGTTAAAGATAGTGTCATTTTTAATGGCGTGTCCCGTTCCTGTGCGATAGTCAATAATGGGTTTGATAGGATTGGCAGGAGCATATTGAGTAAGGGGGCGATTGTGGCTGATAGACATCCCCTCTTTGAATGGCCAACCAAAGTTTTGCCCACTTTCTACCACCATATTGTATTCTTCTTTATCACCTTGTCCTACATCACCCACCAAAAAATCCCCAGGGTCGTCGGTGTGATTGCCCGTGAGGGGAATGTGCATGATTCGGAAAGGATTTCGAAACCCTCGGGCCCACACCCTCGACTGGGCGGTACGCGGACTGGCGGCGTTATAGTAGGGGTTGGAGGGTAGGCCGTCTCCCGTATTGGGGTCGATGCGTAGGAGCTTGCCACAGTGAGAGTTAAGGAGTTGAGAGCGATTCGCTCCGATGTTTTCGGCGTTGGTCATTACGCCTCTATTCAGACATTCCTGATAGGCGGTTTCCGGGTGGGAACCATT
The DNA here is from genome assembly GCA_027486105.1 of Runella sp. Classification (GTDB taxonomy): domain Bacteria; phylum Bacteroidota; class Bacteroidia; order Cytophagales; family Spirosomataceae; genus Runella. The sequence continues at coordinate 7,190 of JAIXPV010000478.1, forward strand.
ATCCTCGTTGGAGTAATATGCGCCGTCGCCCGTCGAAACAATAAGCGAATTGTCGGTTCCAAACACCAACGTACCCCCCATGTGCGATAGCTTTGTGATGGGTATGCCCGTGGAATTGCTTTCGCCGATGAGGATTTTATTTAACGAACTACCATAATCAGTCGTTGGCAAAAGGGTCGCGTGATTTGGGTTGTTGGCTTTGAAGCGTTTGACCCTCCCAATGGCGGCATCTTCGCTGCTGCCCCCTACAATGTGACTTGAATAATACACATAAAAAAAGCCATTGGTAAAAAAATCAGGGTCTAACACAAAACCCAGCATTCCTCCGTCAAAATTACCTTTGACATCGCCTCGAATATCGAGCATCAGCGACCATGAATAATTATTTTTATTAGTATTGGGCAGTACATATGGCAATACAAATACCCGTCCGTCTTTGGTCCA
>JAIXPV010000565.1 GCA_027486105.1 Runella sp.
GTCCGCGTTTGGGAGTGCAAATATGGCGGCTTCAAAACACATTTCCAACTATTTTTTTTAGTTTTTTTACGCTTATTTCCAATCTCTCTGAGAGTCAGTGCAGTTATGAAATATAAAATGTAAGCCGATCTTCAATTATCTACGAATTTATTCTAACAAACGATTATTTTCGATAAACAGTCGTGGGCGCTGCTTGGGCTGCGGCATAAATAGTTACATCGGCAATGGTAACGTGTGCTGGTGCATTGACCGCGTACAAAATAGTATCGGCAATATCTTCTGCAAGGAGCGGATCAAACCCTTCATAAACTTTAGCCGCCCGACTTTCATCTCCTTTGAATCGAACAAGCGAAAACTCCGTTTCGACCGCCCCAGGAGCAATGTTGGTAATTTTAATTCCATATTGGGTCAAATCAAGACGCATCCCTTCGCTAATGGCTTCTACAGCTTTTTTGGAGGCACAGTAAACAGCTCCATTGGCGTACGTTTGCTTGCCCGCCACTGAACTGATATTTACAATATGGCCTTTTCCACGTTCAATCATTCCTGAAATCACCGCCTTGGATACGTACAAAAGTCCTTTTACATTTCCATCCATCATCGCATCCCAATCCGTAAAATCACCATCCTGTATAGGCGACATCCCATGGGCATTCCCAGCATTATTGACCAAAATATCAATAGACTGAAAATCCGGAGGAAGGGAGGCAATGGCCTTCAATACGCCAGCACTATCCCGGACGTCGAAAAGGAGGGTGGTAGTTTTTACTTGCTTCCCTAGTGTATCTGCTAATTCTGTTAATCGTTCCTGACGACGACCGCACAAAATCAAGTTGATGCCAGCATTCGCAAAAGCGATAGCAGTGGCTTTTCCGATACCCGAGGTGGCACCCGTAATAAGAGCTATACGTGACATGAATAATAGAAATAGAAGTTGATAAAGGCCAAAATTGGCTACAAACGATTTAAAATACAAATTGAAGCATATTTTATCAATACCTCAATCTTCAGTAGAAATCAACAAATCAATCAGTGCATTTAAAATATCTTTCGAAAAAGGTTGATGCAGGTAGGCAATTTTTTGTGAAGATGTGGCTGAAAGAATAAGTCTTTCATTTGCGTCAGCAATCAAAATAATAGGTAAGTGCGTGCCTTTTGCCTCTGTAAAAAAAGCTTTTTGGGAATAATGGCATAAAATTAATTTAGGCTCTTCCTTAATACTCTTAGCTAAACCCGTTGAATCTACATCAGAAGTAAATAAAATCTCGAATCCCAACTCTTTGACCATTTCCTCGATGGCATCAATATTCTTCAGCTTCTCCTTTACCAAAAGGATTTTAGCATTCAACCTAATCATTTTCAGGCAAAGGGTAAAGTGGTAGCATATTAAATGCTCTGTATCAGATGTAAAGGTAAATATTCTTTGGGATATTTGAATGTCAATACATTTGATTATGACGTAAAGGATAAGAAAAAGCCCCTATCTTGCAAAAGACAGGGGCTTTTCATCAAATGTTTATAAGAGCAACCTCCCATTATTTTAGTAAATGAGCAACATTAATTTACACCTCAGGCAGAAGAGCTAAGTTTTCGATTATCAACCTATTATACTCTGTGCGCCACTGCAACTTTGCGTAAATAAATTTACTTAATTACTTATTTGGCTGAGGCGTATAACGCAAATAAGGCTTCACAATATTTAGCCCTTTTGTAAATTTCTTTTGAGCATCTTCGGTCGAAACCGCAGGAACTACGATTACGTCCTCACCATCTTTCCAGTCAGCGGGCGTAGCAACCTGATAATTAGCCGTCAATTGCAGCGAATCAATTACCCGAAGTATTTCATTAAAATTACGACCTGTTGAGGCAGGGTACGTAAGCGTCAATTTTATTTTTTTATCGGGACCAATCACAAATACTGAACGTACAGTTGCTTTCTCACTAGCATTGGGGTGAATCATGTCGTACAATGTTGCCACGTTTCGATCGCTGTCGGCTATAATCGGGAAATTTACCACAGTAGAGTTCACTTCGTTGATATCGGGAACCCAACGATTGTGAGAGTCTAGGTCATCCACACTTACCGCAATTACTTTAACATTACGTTTCTCGAATTCGCCCTTCAGGAGAGCCGTTTTGCCCAATTCGGTGGTACAAACGGGCGTAAAATCAGCAGGGTGCGAAAAAAGAAGCCCCCACGAATCACCAAGCCATTGGTGAAAACTAATGTGACCTTGCGTGGTGTCTGCTTCGAAATCTGGAGCTACATCGCCTAATCTTAGTGACATATTTTTGAATGATTTTTGGTTGAACAATTATTTCTCAATTAAAATCTATGGATTTAATATGTTAATTTACACTTTTATAAGTGTTTAAGGAACCGTGCATATTTATTCCGTATAAGAGGAATACAATGAGTAAATCGAATTTGTTCCACGTTTTTGTTTTTTAAACTAAACTTTAGATATAAAGCGTTTTTATGACAAGTTTTACGGATATAATTTAGAAAAATGCGTTGCAACAGGCTATATTTTCTTTTTTTATGCCTTCTAACATTCATACCATCCTGTCTGTCGTTTGGTTCGGAGCGCCATTCTATGGTGACAGAAGACACATTAAAACCCCATTCCAGTATATTTTCTAGAATCTTTGACGTGCAAAAAGACTCCGTAAAGCGTAGGCCAAAGCTTACATATACGCTAAATTGGGACGCTAGAAGTTCATTTGTTGACAAAAAACTAGTCAATATTTGGGGGGTAAATACGGGAATTTCTTTTGGCAGGAATCGAAATGAACTAACATTTGGGTATTACTGGCTCACATTTAATTCTTTTTTAAGACTAATTGATTTAAGAAAAAATGCCTCCCAGCTCATCAATTTGGGATATTATACCAAAACAGATTTATACTATTTTAATCTGATGTATTGGCCCAATATCATTGAAAACAATCGATGGCGTTTTAGCATTCCTGTAGAACTGGGCATTGGAGCCACCCAAAGCACTGCCAACAAGCTACTAAGCGACCTCTTTATTTGGCGTAGGAAAGACTTTTTCATGCCTGCCCAAATCGGACTTTATGCCAAATGGAAAGCCACCCGCTGGATTGGGTTAAGTGTACAGGGTGGATATCGCTACGCGATTTACCAACAAAATTTACCCACAAACTATAACGGAGCTTATTATAGTTTTGGATTTACGCTCGAAAGTGCCCTATTTAAAGATACCTTTCATCTAGCAAAACAATCGTTGCAAAAACGTAGAGCTCAAAAAGACAAACCCAAATAACAATCCCCTTAAATGAATATGAAAAAAATTGTTACGTTCGGTCAAATCATGATGCGGTTGTCACCGCCGGGATTCACACGCTTTGTACAAGCCCATCAGTTTGATATAACGTATGCTGGAGGAGAAGCTAATGTCGGGATTGCAGCCGCCCAGTGGGGCGTAGAAGCGGTGCACGTAACGCGTTTTCCAGACAATGACATGGGACGCGCCGCCATTATGTACCTTCGCAAATATGGACTCAACACTTCTGAAATTCATTTGGGGGGCGACCGACTACCTGTTTATTACGTCGAAAATGGGGCCAATGCCCGGGCCAGCCAAGTCATCTACGACCGCATGAACGACTCTTTTTGCACGCTTGATGAGCGAGAATTTGACTGGCAACGTATTCTTAAAGGCGCAGATTGGTTCCATTTTACGGGCATCACGCCCGCTTTGTCCAAAAGCGCCGCCCATGCCTGCCTACAAGCCGTTCAAACTGCGCGTAAGTTGGGGGTAAGAGTGTCGGCAGACGTAAACTACCGCAAAGGACTCTGGCAATGGGGCAAGACGCCCAAAGAAGTAATGCCCGAATTGATCGAACATTGCGACCTGATTGTGTGTGGAAATTCCAACGCCGACGAGTTGTTTGATATTTACCCAAAATCGGGTGACAAAAACAACTGGGTTTCAACGATGAAGCAAGTCATGGAGCGTTTTCCGAACTTAAAATTGACATTGGATACCAAACGCCAATCCATCAGCGCCTCGCACAATGAACTGAAAGGTAAGGCTTTTGACGGCCACACTTATTTCAAAACTATCACCCACGACCTTCACCATATCGTAGACCGAATCGGAAGCGGGGATGCATTCATTGCTGGTTTTCTGTTTGGTTACGATTATTTCAAAAGAGACCTGCAACGCACCCTCGATTTTGCCACTGCGGCCGCCGCTTTAAAGCACACCGTAGAAGGTGACTTCAATTTGGTAAGTATAGAGGAGATACAACGATTGGCTACGGGAGATACGTCGGGGAAGTTATCGAGGTAAGTGAAGTTATTTTTTTTGTTATATATAAGTTTTTTCTATAAAAAGGTTTGATTTATATAATATTAAAACTAACTTCGTAGTTAATATGGTAAATAACCCTAATTAGCCATGAAACTCATCTACGGAGCCCTGTTTTATTTAAGCCTCATTTCTGCTTCAGCCCAAATCAACATCATGCCTTTTGCCGAAGCGGCAAAAAAAGGCTTTACGTATCGGAAGTTAGATAGTTTATACCGTGGACAACGAATATTTTATGAGGGCACTCAGGAAGAGTATGTAAAAGAAGAAAACGCGCTACTGCGGCGAAAAAGCCAAATTGCGCGTAAAATTTTTGGTATTCGAACCGACCCTGCCGCCATTGCGTACCATCTTTACACTGGCAAAACGGGTAAGTTTGAATATCTTTTGTACGAAATACGCGGTAGAATTTCGGCCGAATCAGAGAAAGAATTAATTGACTCACTCAGGATATTACTTGACAATTACCGTTTTGGCGTCAAAATTGTCTCTTCGCACGTATCTTCTCATTACATGGGTTTGGGGCTAGTCCGTACCCTTCCAAAAGGCGACAGCATCATCAGCACCTTAGAAGCCGCTCAGTCGACAACCCGCCCCGATACCGTCAAAATTCTAGCCCTGAATCAATTGGAACTCACGAATGTGCCCGATGTTATTTATCGATTCACCAATATGAAAGAGCTAAACCTGAGTTCTAATGCACTCAAAAACGTTTCGATTGACCTTAACCGCCTTCCTAAATTACAACAGATTTGGCTCAATAATAATCAATTGACCGACCACAAATTGCAGCTCCCCAAAAACAAAACCCTACAGATTTTAAACATACAGGGAAATCAATTTACGAACATCCCAGCGGCTGTAAAAAACTGTCGACGACTCAAAAGCCTATGGATGGGTTATAATAATCTCACAGCGCTTAATAATCGGAGTTTTACAAAAATGCGTCGATTACAAGACATCAATCTCTACTCTTGTGGACTAAAATCTATCCCCAAGGGAATTGTAAAACTTCGGCGGCTGGAGGTATTAGACGTTTATTACAACGAACTCTCTACCCTACCCTCTTCCCTGAGTAGAATGCGAAAATTGCAGCAACTGGCCCTTTCTCACAACCAACTCACGCAGCTTCCCAACAATTTGGGGAAACTAAAAAAACTCCAAACCCTTTATCTTCACCATAACCGACTCGCCCAACTTCCCAAGAGCATTGGAAAACTTAAATCACTGCAAATTTTGGACATTGGTTACAATCAATTCAGTACACTGCCCAACCAAATTGCGTATTTACAACGTGTTGAGGAGATTGATATGAGTTATAACAATCTGAGTGAGGTACCTGCTCCCATTCCCCAACTGCGTCAGCTCAAAAAGGTTTATTTGCGCGAAAACCCTGTGGCTCAAGACCTACAGCTTCGCGAACGCTCCAAGCCTATTGTACAAGTATTGGAAGGCAATGACATTCAAGTTTCCTATTGAAGATTTTTTTTAAAACCAACTTGCATTTGTCATATCAGACCCGCATCTTTGCAGTCCCATTTGAGAGGTACAGCATTTCACAATGTTTTATCCACTCAAAAAAGATAGAAAATTAATATATTGGGGGATTAGCTCAGTTGGCTAGAGCGCTTGCATGGCATGCAAGAGGTCATCGGTTCGAATCCGATATTCTCCACCCTGATTATCAACGACTTACAGAAATACCTGTAAGTCGTTTTTGTTTTTGCTCAAACATTTTTGATTTGTTTGAGGGGCTTAGAAAAGATAAAATGGGTCAGTCGGAAAAGTTGGGGGTCAGTCGGAAAAGTTGGGGGGTGAGAAAAAAATCAGTTGTTTTGCATTGAATCAATTTTGAATACATTGCAAGA
>JAIXPV010000511.1 GCA_027486105.1 Runella sp.
CAGATACCGTCAGGATTTTTTCGGGATTGTTGGTGTCAACTTTCCACGTTTCTACGTTTTCGAGTTGATTCAAGAAAGGAGTTACTTTTGCAACACAGCCTCCGCAATTGATATTGGTTTTAAATTGTAAGGTTTCCATGATTTGAATAATTGATGATTTATGATTTTTATGGATATAAGAAATAAGAGGATTATTTTTTGTACTTCTGGTTTCATATTTCATGCATCTTACTTCTTGATTATAAGTGTTTTAGTTTAAGCCTTAGGCTATTTCCTACCACTGACACCGAACTCAGCGCCATGGCTGCGCCCGCAATCATCGGATTGAGCAGGAAGCCGTTGAGTGGATATAACACGCCAGCGGCCAACGGAATTCCGATAAGATTGTAAATAAACGCCCAAAAAAGATTTTGATGAATGGCCGCTACCGTCCATTTGGAAAGGCGGATGGCCTGCGCAATTTTGTGCAAATCACCAGAGATAAGCGTCATTTTGGCCACGTCCATGGCAATGTCTGAACCTCGCCCCATGGCAATGCTCACATCGGCCATTGCCAGCGCGTGGGAGTCGTTGATACCGTCGCCGACCATGGCTACCACTTTGCCCGTCTGTTGTAGTTCTTCCACAAAAGCGGCTTTATCGGAGGGGAGTACTTGGGCTTTAAAATAGTTGATTCCCACTTGCTTCGCTACTTGTTGCGCTGTTTGGATATTGTCGCCCGTCAACATATAAACCTCAATCCCTTGGCTTTGAAGTTCTTCAATGGCCTTGGCCGACGTTTCTTTGATGGGGTCAGTAATACCAAAAGCGGCGATTACTTTGGTTTCGTTGGCAAAAACGATGACTGTTTTGGCTTCCAATTGCCACTTTTCAATGGGCGATTCCGACAGAGAAAGTTGGCGCTCAGTCATCCATACGGGGCTGCCAACGTAATAATTTTCTCCATCGACGGTCGCTTTTACCCCCCGACCCGTTACGTTTTCAAACTGCTGCACCATGCGCGTTTTGACGCCCTCTATTTTCAAATGATTCACCACGGCTTCAGCCAGAGGGTGAGCCGATTGACTTTCGATGGCGAGCAAAATACTTTTTTGAGTTTCATGGTTTTCGACCCAAAAACTGTCGGTAAGCGTAGGTTTTCCTTCCGTAATGGTGCCAGTTTTGTCCAAAATGATGGCATTCACCCGATGGGCAAGTTCCAGACTTTCGGCATCTTTGATGAGAATCCCGTTTTCAGCGCCTTTGCCCACGCCCACCATGATGGCCGTTGGGGTAGCCAATCCTAGCGCACACGGACAGGCAATGACCAGTACCGTAACCGCCGCTAACAAACCCTGCGACAGGGCGTTTTCGCCTCCTAAAAAGAACCAAGCCAAAAACGTCAGAATGGCAATGCCAATGACAATCGGGACAAAAATGCCCGCGATTTTGTCGGTCAACTTTTGAATGGGTGCTTTGCTACCTTGGGCATTTTGGACCATCTGAATGATGCCCGCCAATAGGGTTTCACCGCCGATTTTTTCGGCAATAAATCGAAAACTACCCTGCTGATTGACCGTTCCGGCAAAGACTTTGGCCCCTTTGGTTTTCTCTACTGGAATAGGCTCGCCAGAAAGCATACTTTCATCCACAAATGAGGTACCAGAAAGCACTTTTCCATCTACGGCAATCTTGTCGCCGGGCTTGACGATGATGCGGTCGCCGATGCGGACTTGGGCCAATTCCACTTCTTTTTCTTCGCCATTTTCAATAATCCATACGGTATGCGGCTGGAGACCCATCAGCTTTTTGATGGCTGAGGAGGTATTGGCTTTGGCTTTTTCTTCAAGCAATTTCCCCAACATAATAAACACAATCACGACGGCTGCGGCTTCAAAATATACGTGCGGATGAAGCCCCCGGCTGTGCCAAAACTCGGGGTAGATGGTGTTAAAAAAGCTGAATAGGTAGGCGATTCCGGTGCTTAACGCCACGAGCGTATCCATGTTGGATTGCCCGTGGCGAGCTTGTTTCCAGGCGTTAATAAAAAAACTTTTCCCAAACAGGGCCAATACGGGCGTGGTCAGGGCCAGCATAATCCAATTGGCGTAGGGCATTTCCATAAAAAACATGCCGATAACCACCACGGGGGCGGTTAGTATACTGGCCCAAACCACATTGTTTTTGAGTGATTGTACGTGGGCTGTTTTTAATTCAGCTTGCTTTACTTGGGCATTGGCGGTATCCAAAATCAAGTCATACCCCACGGCTTGCACCGATTTTTTGAGGGCTTCGGGGGAAGTTTGGGCGGAATTGAAAGTGATTTGAGCCGTTTCGTTGGCAAAGTTGACGGCACATTCCAATACCCCTTCCTGTTTGTTGAGGACGTTTTCGACGCTGCTCGCGCAAGCCGCACAGGTCATTCCCGTCACAGGAATTGTTATTTTTTGTTCGTTCTCTATCGTGAGCGTCTCCATGCTATTGTTGATTTGACGGTACAAAGGTACAGTGCTTAGGTGGGGGAGTTGTTACACGATTTTTGGTAAAATTTATACTTTTATCGTTTTGGTTAAGGTTTTTGAACTTGAGCCCCAAAAAATAATTCTCACCTTGTAAATATGAAACATCTAAAAGCGGAGTCAGGTTCTCAAACCTCAGCGTATCAGCCAAATGTTGGGTTCTTAGGCCTACTTTATTTTATTCGAGTGGCCTGCAAAAATCAGCTTTCTGTTATCTTCTCTTTCAATTGCCTGAAATAATCAAATATCTTCGTGCTTAGTAAGAATGGATAAGTTCCTCTTAATAAAAACAACGCGCCATGTTAAAGCACTTTCTCTGCCTACTTGTGGGCATCTCTTTTTGGGTAAACGCAGCAGCAGTTGCCCAAGTTGCGGCCAAACACGACTTGGTTTTTGATAAACTCCCCACCCGTTGGGATGAAGCTCTGCCTTTGGGAAATGGTTTTATTGGAGAGTTGATTTGGCAAAAAGAGAACAACCTACGATTCTCTCTCGACCACGCCGAACTGTGGGATTTACGCCCAATGGAAGGCATGAAAAAGCCCGAGTTTACGTACGCATGGGTACAGGAGCAAATCAAGAAAAACAACTACGCCGCTGTACAGCAATACGGCGATGTACCGTATGAGCGGGAGGCTGCTCCGAGCAAGATTCCTGGCGCTGCATTGGAAATAGAAAGCCAAACTTGGGGCGAAGTAAGCTCCGCTCGGGTGGATATTCAAAAAGCCCTGGCTGAGGTAAAATGGGCCAACGGTGCCAAACTTACGTCTTTTGTCCATGCGTCTGCACTGAAAGGTTATTTCCGCTTGGAAGGGGTGAAAAATTTAAAAATCAACCTGTTAGCGCCCAAATACGAAGGGGAGGTAGATAAAACCGCGGGCGGCTCGGTTGCGGGAGATGATTTGGCGCGGTTGGGCTACCAACAAGGAAAAGTGCTTCAACAGGGCAATGCTTATACCTACCGCCAAAAAGGTTGGGGTGGGTTTGAGTACGAAGTAAGTGTACGCTGGAAACCGCTTGGAACCGATGTATGGGAAGGAGTTTGGGCGATTTCGGCGCATTATCCCAACAAGCCTAAACCCGCCGCCAGTACCTTGACGGCTAAAGCAGTGCCCTTTGAAAAAGCGGTCTTAACGCACTTGTCTTGGTGGCAGAATTTCTGGGCTAAATCAAGTATTGAGTTGCCAGATGCGGTGTTGGAAAAACAGTATTATCTGGAACAGTACAAATTTGGCAGCACGGCCCGTCGGGGGGCACCGCCGATTTCATTGCAGGCAGTTTGGACGGCCGATAACGGCCGATTGCCGCCTTGGAAGGGTGATTTTCACCATGATTTGAATACCCAATTGAGTTATTGGCCTGGCTACACCGCCAACCATTTGGAAGAGACCCTCGGTTATCTTGACCACCTCGACCAAAATCGCCCAGCATACCGCGAGTATACTAAATGGTTTTATCAAAGCGAAGGAATCAATGTTCCTGGCGTGACTACCCTTACGGGGGTACCGATGGGCGGATGGATTCAGTACTCGTTTTCTCCGACGGTCTCTTCGTGGCTTGCCCAGCATTATTATCTCCAATGGCGCTACAGTATGGATCGTGATTTTTTGCAAAAAAGAGCCTATCCGTGGTTCAAAGAGGTGGCGACATTCTTAGAGAAAAATACGTTTCTGAACGCCCAAAGACAGCGCCAGCTTCCCATCAGCTCGAGTCCAGAAATCAACGATAATCGGGTAACTGCTTGGTTTTCTGAGAATACAAACTATGATTTGTCGCTCAAGCGTTTGACGTTTAGCAAAGCGGCTGAGTTGGCGGCAGAATTGAAACTAACGCAGGAAGCCGCGCATTGGCGGGATATTTTCGGTCAGTTTGCTCCTTATGCCCTTTCTGAAAACGCCGAATTGAAATTTGCGCCATCTTTGCCCTACAATCAATCACACCGGCATTTTTCGCACGTGATGGCCATTCATCCTTTGGGGGAAATTCGTTGGGAAAATGGAGAAAACGACCAAGCTGTCATCAAAAATAGCCTCGCCTTGCTCGATAAAATTGGGCCAGATTGGTGGTGCGGATACTCGTATGCGTGGTTGGGCAGCCTCAAAG
>JAIXPV010000243.1 GCA_027486105.1 Runella sp.
AAATTATTTGATTCAATAGTGGCTTTGTACTTTAAGGCCCCAGAGATCACATTTTCCACAAATCTCAATTGTTCAAACTTAACATTTTTATCAATATTTTCATTTATTTTTTCATCAAAATATTGAAAGTGATTCAAATACCTTATATCACTTTCTTTAATTAATAGGTCTAAAGCTGTAAACGTTTTCTCTGATTCATTAAGTAAATGGCTAGAAGTTAGTATTTCATGAATATTTAAATAAGTTGAAATTAATTCAAAGTTTTCATATCTATTTCTTGGAATAAGTCCCGCTGAAATATTATACCAAATCATAGTATCACAAACCACCTTTTGTTTTATCATTCATTAGTAATTTTTAAACTTATTAGTAAGACAATACCCCAATTATATAACTATTAAGAAAACCTTTAAAAATTTGATGGTTTTGAAAATCCAATAAAAATATCATATTCATCAAGTAGTCTTTTTTTTAGAGACTCAATTTCTTGATTATATTTTCCAATAGTTTCACTAAATTTATTTTGTCTTAAAAAATCCGACTCTAATTTACGCCGAGAGTATTCAGAGTTTTTCTCAGCTTTCTTTTTAATTAAAGAAAATTGGTAGGGGTCAAAACTCGGTATATCTGACATATAATAAAAAAAAAAAAAATCATTAAAGTTATTTGCGTCTATCAATAAAACATTATTATGCTTTGCTAATTCACAAGCACTCTTGGAAAAAATGGAATTTGTTACTACAATAGCTTTTTTGCAATTATACACCTTTAGTCCTCCTACCACTTGCATAATTGCCGAATTACTTACGGTTCCTCTATAATACTTTGTTTGTACACCTATTTTGGTACCTGAGCTATCTGTTAAAACAATATCTATACCTTGATCACCACTTTTTGAAGTTAATTTAACTTCGTAACCCTTTCTGGAAAATAGTTCTCCAACAAGTTCTTCGAATTGATATCCATCTTCTACGTCATCTATATCAACATATATTTTTTCATAGTATTCATCCCAAAAAAATTCATCCGCATATCTTTCAGCTTTTGCCTGAATTCCCTTTTTAATTTCTGTTATTTTTTTCTTCAGATTAGTTATTTTATCAATTATCTCTCTTTCTTTCCAATATTGATAATTACTAATGTAAATATAGCCAGCAGGACAGTTTGAAAGAAGAATTTGTACAACTTCATTTCTTTTTAATATAGATTTATCATTGCTATTAATTATTTCACACAAAAGATAATCACTCCTACTCTTATCTTCAATAATTTTATAATACCTATACCAAAATGAGTCATAACTAATATTGTCATTTTCAACAATAAATGGATTTTTTTGACGCTGACAGAAACATCTATTACTCCAATCAATTATCTTCTCTCTTTTCTTATTTTCTATATACCATAAATCTGTTTTTCTTATCTGTTCCTTAAATTTATTGTAATTATCTTTTTGTTTCTGCTTTTTATTAAAATTATTAATAACCAATATAATCCATATAACAATTAATATAATATATAAAGCCTCCATAAAATTCAAGATAAATATAATCTATGTACGATTTCAAAACATTTAAAATGAATTTCTTTATAAACAATATATAATAAAAGTTGAGTTAATTTAAATCGTTGAGAGTAGAATTCTCAACGATTTAAAAATTATGAAACTAACCTATCTAAAACACTTACCCTTCATCTGTTACACAGCCTTCGCTTGCTGACTTCACATTGCGGATGTATTTGCCCAACGTTCCTTTTTTGAACGGCGGCTCGGGTTGTTTCCACTCCTTGCGGCGCTCGGCCAGTTCTTCGTCCGACACGTGCAGTTGCAGTACATTGTTTACGGCATCAATCGTAATTTTATCACCGTCTTTTACTAGGCCAATGTTACCACCCATGTAGGCTTCAGGTGTGATGTGACCTACCACAAAACCATGCGTACCACCCGAAAAACGACCATCGGTAATCATCGCGATTTTGTCACCAAGGCCTGCTCCCATTACTGCCGATGTTGGCTTAAGCATTTCGGGCATTCCTGGGCCACCTTTGGGACCTTCATTGCGAATCACGACGACATGCCCCGCTTTGATTTCGCCTTTTGAAATGTATTCAATCACTTCTTCTTCGCGCTCACATACCTTGGCGATGCCCTCAAAACGCTCGCCTTCTTTGCCCGTAATCTTGGCCACGGCACCTTCCGTTGCTAAGTTTCCGTACATGATTTGTAAGTGTCCTGTGGGTTTGAGGGGTGTCGAAAGCGGGAAAATGATTTTTTGGGTATCGAAATTCAAATCAGGAGCTTCGGCCAAATTCTCAGCGATGGTTTTGCCCGTTACGGTCAAGCAATCGCCGTGCAAAAGGCCCTGCTGATACAAATACTTCATAATGGCCGGAACCCCGCCAATGGCCAGTACATCTTCCATATAATATTTACCAGACGGTTTAAGGTCGGCAATCAACGGCGTACGGTCCGAAATATCCTGAATATCTTTTAACGTAAAATCTACTTCTGCGGCACGGGCAATGGCCAGATAATGCAAGACGGCGTTGGTCGAACCACCCAGCGCCATCACCACAGTCATGGCGTTTTCAAAGGCTTTGCGGGTCATGATGTCGCGCGGGCAAATATTTTTCTCTAGCAATTGTTTCATGGCCGCTCCAATGGCGATGCACTCCGCTTTTTTGCCTTCATGTGTGGCTGGATAGGTCGATGAATTGGGTAACGTTAAGCCCATTGCTTCCATCGAGCTGGCCATGGTATTGGCCGTATACATTCCGCCGCAGGCTCCTGCACCAGGAATGGCATTTTGAATCACCCCTTCGTAGTCATCGTCTGAAATCGTGCCAGCAAACTTCTTGCCCAACGCTTCAAACGCCGAAATAATGTCGAGTTTCTGTCCTTTATATTCTCCCGTCCGAATCGTTCCGCCATAGACCAACATGGCTGGGCGGTTCAACCGGGCAATGGCTATCATGGCTCCTGGCATATTTTTATCGCAACCTACCACTGCAATCACTCCATCGTACCATTGGGCACCCACTACGTTTTCGATAGAATCGGCAATCAAGTCACGACTGGGCAGCGAGTAGCTCATCCCATCGTTACCGTTGGTCATGCCATCAGATACGCCAATGGTGTGAAAAATAAGCCCGACCATGCCATTTTCCTGAATTCCTTTTTTTACATGCACCGACAATCCGTTGAGGTGCATGTTGCAGGTGTTTCCTTCATAACCCGTACTGGCAATACCAATTTGGGCTTTTTGCATGTCTTCTTTGGTCAATCCTACGCCATAAAGCATGGCTTTGGCGGCTGGATTTGTTACTTCTTGCGTAAGCGTGCGGCTAAATTTGTTAAGTTGTTCTGACATATAGGAGGTTGGTTTTACAAAAAAGCCTCACTCATCTTTCGGTGTGAGTGAGGCTTCGACGGTAGCAATCGGAATCCACTCACACCGTTTGGGTGCAAAGAATGACGACCACGACCACAATTATATTAGCAAACATTTTAGAGCAAATTTTTTCTTATAGCGAAATTACGCTAATTGCGTATTTGCGTTACAAATAAAACCGGTCAGGATTTATTTTCCAAACAAAAGTTAATTTTTTTGCATTATCCCAACCCAAAAACGCCTATACTGCCTCTGAAGGCACAAAAAATTGTCACTTCTTTTGATTCTCCTCTTTTAATGATTTTAACAAAAATCTAGGCTTGTTTTAGTATCCTTACAATCACTTATTGTATTATATCAATAAATACACGACATT
>JAIXPV010000453.1 GCA_027486105.1 Runella sp.
TGCATGATACTTTGAAGCTCTACAGCCGCGCTAACGGTGTAGGGCTTTTTTCATTGGATAGGGCCGTTATTGTTCCTATCTGAATAATCAAGGTGTTTTTGTGACCGAACTTTGAAGTAGATGTTCACATTATGGCGTTTTCTAGTTTGGAACCTTTTGCCACGTGAATAATGATTTTTTAGAATTTCGGGTACAGTTGCTTCCTGCTTTTTCATGATACTTTGTGGTTTTATTGTGAAAAATGAGAAAAATTCAAGGCCCTTGCAGTCGCTACACTGCAAGGGTTTCTTGTTAAAAAAGGTCTGTAATCTGTACGTTAAAAAGCGATGATAATGCACGAGCTTCGTCTATTGTTGGTCGTTTTTCTCCCCTGACCAGTTGCCAAAATCGCTTCTTTTTCACGCCTACACGTTCGTAGGTCTTTTCATTTGGTTTCCAACTCCCTCCCATACTCTCTGAGTATTGATTTAAGGCTCTTTGTAGTGCTGTAATTGGGATTGTTTGCGATTCCATATGTGATTCATTTAAAAGTTTAGCAAATATCATCTTTAAGATGAATATAAACAAACTTTTAAATGATAAAATATAAACTTTTAGATGATTTTATGTCATCTTTTAGTTTAATAACTTTGCCTTTATGACAATCTATGAACGGATAAAGCAACTCAGGGAAGCAAAAGGGCTTAGTCAAGCAGATTTGGCGGCAAGTCTTAAAATAGCCAATCAAAACTATTGGAAGATAGAAAAAGGGAAAACGGAGCTTACTGTTAATAGGTTAGAACAAATAGCAGAGGCGTTAGGGGTATCCGTAGTGGAATTGCTAACGGGTGAGCCTCAAAAGGTAAATGACAGTGAGGAAGTAGCGATATTGAAAGAGAAGATTCTTGTTTTGGAACGAGACAAAAAGAACCAACAAACGGTTATCAATCTCTATGAAACTCTAAAGCCGGTCATGGATTTATTGGAGCAATTTAAAAGCGTTGAACATGACCCGTCCAAAGTGGAAGATTTATTAAATAAAGAGGCTGATACATTTTTAGAAAACGAACAAGATGATGATTCTTTGATAACTGCTCTCAAACCTTCTGTGTTGGCTTGGATATACCGTATGACTAAAAAAAAACTATAAGTACCTATTAATTTTCGGCCTGCTTTTTCTTCCGTAAATACTCTTGGTATTCTCTGTCGGTCTGTTTTACATCACGCTTATTGAAAAGTTTGGGGTTAGCATCACCGCCAATGAGCCGTTCATTTTCGGGTAATTTTGCCGTGGTAGGAGTCAACTTTTTGGTTTTCATGGTTCGCAGGGGTTTTACTTAAGCAACTACCTTTTGAACGTTAATTCCAAAAATATCTTGTTGGCCAACAACTCCTTTTTCTTTGTTGCTTCAGATGGGCTTTTTTAATGGGTTTTTAGTGAAACCTCATTTCCAGCCCATTTAGGGGGTATTTTACGGGAACCGACGTATAGATAAACCAATATAATGGCGCGAAGCGGTTCAAAAACGACGGTCTTTCAGTCACGAAAAACCCAAAATGTGAAAGCCATGGGCTTATGATGCCTGGAACAATCACAGTGTCGACTAACTACTAAAAGATTGATGTGACCAGGTTATGACGTGAATCAGCTGCACCGTGATTGAACAGGGAGTTCACACCGCAGCGGTTTCACAGTGTGAGCGGGCGCCCGTGAATACGCGCAGCTCTTTCACGGTGTGATTAACAAACACTACATCACGCTGATTCACCTTCATACAATTTTTGGGCTATAAGTGTACGGCTTCGGATGCGAGAAGCGGCTTTGATAATTTCAGATTCGCGGTCGTCAGGAGTTGGCAACTCTCCTTTAGCTACTTTTTCCAACAGCATTCCCCACGGTGAAAGCTCATAATGAAATTTGGCGTAACGTTCGTATAGACCTTGTGGTAATGCCGCTATCATTTCGGGATGGTCGGCCAAAACCTTTAGCATCCGGTGGGAAATTGTCAAAAGGTTATGGTAAGCCTCGGCCTCATTTTGGGTAATGGTGTCGGGGTCAAACTCAACTTTGAAATTACCCATTTCATCAATTACCTGCTTCATGCTATCCGAATGGAAGAACTCCAACAGGTTAAGCAACGTTTGAACGCTGAAACTGGTAAAATGGCTGAATAAATCGCGCTGGCTCATACCCTCATCGTTATTGATAGACTTGTTTTTGACGGTCTAAAGTTAATACTTGAAAATTGCAATCCCGCAGAAAAACCCGTGATAACTACGCCTGGACAATCACAGTTAACCGTTTTGGTATTGGAGCGGTGGCCGTTCTGGTGTGAAAGATCTGCACCGTGAATGAACAGGGTATTCACACCGCAGCGGGTTCACGGTGTGAGCGGTCGACCGTGAATAAGCGCAGCTCTTTCACGGTGTGATTAATCGAGTTTGATTGAAAGACGTTCATTCACGGGCGGATAACTTACCACGTTGTTAATTTGCCCAAAATGCGGGTTTTTACGGTCAAAAACGGCTTTTTTGTGGTGGTTACTGTGTAAGAATCTGTGTAGGTTTTTGATTTTGTCTTGTAAAGTGCTGATAATCAAATAATTAATAAGTCCCTCTCTCTCTGCTGAAAGGCTGTAAATCCCTGATTTACAGCCTTTTGCTTTTTAAGTCTGCTCCTCTTTTGCGCTTGCGCAGGTTTTCTCGATTCTTCATTTTTGATCGTTAATTTCCATCCCCTATGACACCTGAATACGACCGACTTTTTTAGAGAAAATCTATTGGCTTTTATGAAGGCAGTACACAATCAGGAGAAACAATACACTGCTTTTTAGCCCATGCTTGGGAAGGAGTATACTGAGGGGAAGCTTTTGTTGGTGGTAGGACAGGCCGTAAACGAATGGCTGCCTTCCAGATTTACCATCGGAGATGATGAGCATATGTTGAATGCTCATATAAAATTGGCGTTTGAGGAGTGGTCAATACAAACTGGACCATATCGTGACTCTACCGCTCCTTTTTTTGGAATGTTACCTACAAACTGGTCAAATTAAAATATCATAGGACCGACGAAAATTGGAATGAGGTGATTGCCTGAAGTAATTTGATGAAAATAAGGTTGTAATCCGGATGCAGAAGAAATAAAAGCGCAGGAATATGGCGCTGCACTATTTGTCGAAGAGCTTAACTGCCTTCAACCCCAAAATGTTATCCTGTTTACCAATCTGGAGACGTGGGCCAAGCCGATTTTTGAAAAAGCAGGGATTCACTATGAAGCGCGTCCTTCGGGTTTTATTCAGGCAACGGCTACCTATGGACATTCAAAAATTATTGTTACCGAACGTACAAAAATGGGGCTGAATCATCAACACTGTATTGATGAGCTGATGAAAGAAATGGTGTAGAGGTATCAATAACGGCTTTAATCATTGCTGACCCCTGATTTTTTTTAGGTAATTGCCTCGATGTTCGTTTATCTCTACTGAAGACTGCTCAATTTTTTCCATCGTTATGCCTTTTTCCTGAATAGCTTTTTCCACTACAATGTTTAACTCTTTGCTTAAATGCTGAACCAATGTACGGCGTAATGCTGTCAACTCTTCCTCATTCATGTGCCGATGTTGGAAGAGCTGAAGTATCAGCATTTGCGCCTCGTTGAGCTTCAATGGTGATGTTTGCGTAGTTGCCATTTTCGTAAAGATTTAATATTCACTACAAAACTAACAAATATTTTGACAGTGATGCCTCACGCCTCACTTCTTCAAAGCCTCCCTTAACACCTGCTGCAAAAGCTGTTGATTTTGCCCTTGACTGCTTTTGATGCTTGCCTCCAACGCATCGCAGGTGTGCATCAATGATTCCAATTTTTCTACAATGCGCTGCTGCTCGGAAACGGGTGGGAGTGGGATTGGAAGTTCATTTAAAATTTTAAGACTTAGAAATGGCTGTAGGCCGCCTTTTGTTGTTTCCGAATAAATTTTTTCCCTATTCAAAAGGAAATGAAAAAAGAGATATTTGTTTACAACTAAGATTTGATTAAACTTTAGTATAGCAGTGTTCTTAAAACTAAATTCAAAGTCAACATCAATAATAGCGGGTGTTCCACATCCAGCCCCAATATTCACTATAAGTATTTCTCCTTTTTTAGGTGATGTTTTTACAAAGAGTTCTCTATGAAAGCTTTCTGATACATAATGACAATTGTCCCAATCAATTTTATCTGATTTTACATGCGTTGCAGCAATATATGGGAAACCCTCAGACGATTTGGGAGGAGTATTATGAAATCCGTCAGTAATTTTTGTACAAACCTCCCCCAAACGACACCAAGTCCAATGCTCAGGAATCTCAAAAGGTATGTCCTCCCCTTTAAGGGGCGGTAAATCTTTTTCTTTTTTGAGTTTTTTGGCGGCAATGAGTTGGGCTTTCTCGGCTTTGATTTTGGATAGAAGTTGTTGTCCGGTTTCTCCATCGTGGGTGGGTGCAACGAGTTTGCCCTGCATGGCTTCGCGCAGGAAGGCTTGGCGGAGTTGTTTGACAAGGTCGAGTTGGTGCGTGAGTTCGGTGGAGAGTTCTGAACTTTGATTTTCGAGCTGTTTATAGCTTTCAACGAACTTCAATTGCTCTTCAACCGTTGGAGGCAAAGGAATTTCAATTTGAGCAATTTCTTTAAGTGGCAAAGAGACATTTGCCATGCCTTTCATTCGTCCAACTAACTCATTTTCTTTGTTTAGGTCAAGAAAGCGGTATAGGTATTCGGCATTAAGAACGTTTTTGTCATTAGGAATAATCGCGCACAGAATGGAGCCTAAAGCAAATTTACCAGTCTGATAATGAATACGTTTTAAACTGGCATGGCCGTGTCCTGTTGAAGAAACTAAAGGTACAATTACTGCCTCGGCGTCAAATTGGTATTCGTTATGGGATTTTCTTTCTTCACTCGTTACTACCATTGGATAAGGGCCCGGAATTGCTTTTTGAATGCCTGTCAGTCCTTTTTCAATGGTGCATATATTCCCTAATTTTACTTTTCTCCAACTCATATTTTTGATGTTATTACTTTCTATGGACATTTTCCTGTCATAAAATTGAGATTATGACAGGGATTCGAGTGACTGTTTTAGGTATTTTTTGTAAA
>JAIXPV010000007.1 GCA_027486105.1 Runella sp.
CGTCAAAGATTACGAGTATACACTATCTTCTTCGGTTGGATGGCTACTTTTAGCCAACATTCAACTGATGCTACAACGAATTAAGCCAAAAACCCAAACATAATTTCCCAACACGCTCTTAAATAGTCTCAGAACTCAACCCTATAATTCACAACTGGCAAAATCCCGAGCTGGTACTGCTGAACGACTTTATGCTGCAGAATATCGTAGTAACTGAAAGCTTCATTTTTGGTACTTGTCACGTTCTGAATATCAATTGACCACGTCCGTGTGTAGTTAGGTTTGTTGCGTTTCCAGAAAATGCGCAGGTCGGGCCGGAAATAATCCTTCAGCTTAATCGTGTACAATTCAGTGGCTTTGTACACGGTTTGGCCCGCGCTTTTCGAAGCCTCCACATCAATCGGAGAATCGCGGTAGCCACCTAGCCATAACACCCGTAAATTAACGCCAAACGTACAGTTAGGACGACGATGAAATTCTTTTCCTCCCGCCAAACTGAACGTATGATTGCCATTAAAACGCGTATTACGGTCGACTCCGTCCTGACCTTTATACCTTGAATTATACAAAGAACCCGTGATAAGTGCGTAAAAATTATTTTGTAGCAATTGTTGATACGTTACTTCGACACCGTAATTCCTGCCTGTACCCGTATTGGCCAATTCTCCATCGGTAAAGCCTTCCAATAGATTCAAAGCCGAGAACGCGGGAATGACCTGGTAGCTCACAATCGACGGATTTTTGGCCACTGGAACATTGTACAGCGATTGATAATACACTTCTACTTTCAGAGACGATAGGAACGAAAGGCTTTGCTCATATCCCCCTACGAAATGGTGTGCTTTGGTAAACCCTAAACGAACATTGGGAAATACTTCGTCGTGGGTGGCTGAATTTTTGAGGGCCAAATACGTTTGCGGCAATTGTAATTGGCTGTGAAGGCCGTACGACAAACTGAAAGCAGTGCGTTTATTGGCAGTATAACGCAGTGAAGCCCGAGGCTCCAGCGATTTCGTTTGATTATAAGTATACTCAAGCCAATGAAGTCCCAACTGCAGGGTCAATCGCGGGGCAATTCGCCCCGTGAGGTTGATGAAGGGCTGAACAATCAAGCCCTTCATTCCGCCCCTTGCAATTCCCCGATTACTGATATTGACCGAATCTTGCTGATAGGTCAAGTACAGACCTTCCTGCAATTGCCATTGCGCATTGAGTTTGTGCGAGAGCGTCGTCGAAAACGAATATCGCGTTTTTTTGAAAGCATCCAACTGATTAAAAAAGCGATTGTAGGAGGTTTTTGAAAGTAGATAACCTTCGCGGCGTGTGTCCAAGGCTGAGGCAGCCAACACCGTACGAAAGCTAGAATTTCGGCCTACTTTCAGTTGATGCGTCAAGCCGATAACACCCATTCTGTTTTTAAATTCAATGTCAAATCCGTCTTTTTCAACTTCCCACAACAGCGTATCACGCTCGGCCTTAAACACATTACTGCTCACACCTCCCATTCCAAACACCGTAAAATGACCCGCTTTGCGCGTAGGGAACGACAAATTGAACGAAAGGTCCTGAAAACGAATATCTTCTCCTCCAAATTTGACGCCCATCGCAGCCAGCAGTCCTGTGAATGAATAGCGGTAATTGACCAGATACGATGATTTATTTTTACGAGAAATGGGTCCTTCGGCCGATAAGTCAATACCTATCAATCCCGCCTGCGTCGTAAATTCATGCTTTTGGTCATTGCCTTTTCGCAAATGTACGTCCATCACTCCGCCCAATACATTGCCGTATTGAGAAGGAAAAGCGCCCGTCAAAAAGTCGGCGCGTTCCATGAGTTGCGCACTCAGAATATTGGTTCCGCCGCCCGATTGCGTTGGTCGGTCACTAAACGTGCCCGCATTGCTGAGGTGATTGGGGTTCACAATTTCGATGCCTTCCAATCGCCACTGTGTCCCCGTGGGAGAATTTCCGCGAATGACCAAATTATTGGCCTGGTCGTTGGCCGCTACTACGCCCGGAAACGAGGTAGCTAGGCGGGCGGGGTCAAAAAAAGTAGCCGCATAGCGCAAAGTCTGTTCGATGGTAATGCTTTGTATGCTATTTTGCGAAACAGGACGGGCAGTACGCACCACCGCCTCAACGAGTTGTTGAGGGCTTTCTTTGAGGGAAATGGTTAACACTTTTTCCTTACCAGCCTCCAACAAAACCTCGGGTATAACGGTCGTTTCGAAACCGACACTACTAATTTGTACCGAATACCGACCGATAGGAATCGCCGTAAATCGAAAACTACCGTCGGCCTCCGTGATGGTGCCGTTGTCGGTGCCAGTCAATGTAACGCTCGCCCCCGCAAGCGGCTGATTATTGTCAATGTCTAACACCACCCCCCGCAATGTTTGGGTAAGGGTTGTTTGGCCAAAAAGTGAACCAGAAAAGCAAAAAATGGCCACCAGAAGCAAGGAGCCGATACTTGTCGAAAAATTCAAATGAGGAGTGGATATATATTTCATCAATATACTTACGTTGTTTAATGCCAAATGTAAACTTAGTATTAAGGAATTTAGTTATCAATCAAAGTCAAAATAATGAGTCTCAAAACAACCGAAGCCAAGCTATATTATGCCCTGTACGATTTTTTCGAAGCAGAAGGGTTTCGACTGTTGATGGACAAAAAACAATTCCGCAAAAATACACCCGCGGGCTTCACAAACATCATTTTTTCGGTATCTGAATACGAAAAAGAAAATGATGCGTGGATAGAAGTTCATATTGGCTGCCGAAATGATCAGGTAGAACAAATCGCGCAACAGTTTTTAAATGCCAATTTGGTCGATTTTCGTTCTGATGTCAATACCATTATCATCTCCACGGGTAAGTACAATGACGTCAATTATTTCCGTTATAAAATTCAAAATGACGAAGATTTGACCGACGCTTGCGAATCAATCAAAGAGTTCATGCTGCTTTCGGGCTTTGGCTTTCTTGCTTCCATTACGCACGTGGGCGACATTGACCGCATCCTCAACCTTATGCCCCAAAAGTCGTCTAAATACCTCTATAACCAAGTGCACCGCTGTTTTAAAGGAGCGGTAGCCGCCAAACTCAACAACAGCCCGCAATTTGACCGACTCATTGAAATATACCGAAGCTATCTCGCCAAATTCGGTAATGACGTTGAACGCGCCAATTATGACCGTCTCATTGCCTATTTGCAGTATTATGGCAATAATTAATCCCTTCGTTTTAACTTTCTAAATTACTGACAAAAGTCAGTTTTCTACGTTGACAATACTCATATATTAGCGACAGTCCCCGACGCAATTTTGGGCAAATACAAATACCCATTGTATGTCGCAATCCATTTCACCTACTGTCGAAGTCGCCTGCTACCATTGCGGAGCCGACTGTGAAGAAAGTGTCATTGTCCACGATGACAAACCGTTTTGCTGCGAAGGTTGCAAATTGGTCTATGAGTTATTGCAAGAAAACGAACTGTGCAGTTACTACGATTTTACAAAAAATCCGGGGGTTTCTCCCGATAAAAACTACTATAAAGGTAAATACGCTTACTTAGACCTCCCAGAGGTGCATCAGCGCATCATTCAATTTACGGATGGCCGCCAAACGCACATCAACTGGTACCTACCACAGATGCACTGCAGTTCGTGCGTGTATTTGCTCGAAAACCTCCACCGGTTGCACGAAGGCGTTGTTTCGGCCGTAGTAAATTTCCCCGAAAAGCGGGTACGAATTATTGTTGATGAAGAAAAAATCAAGCTGAGTCAACTAGCCGAACTGTTGACCTATATCGGTTACGAACCCTACATCAGTCTTCAGGACGTTGAATCTGATCAATCCCCCAAAACCAACCGAACGCGTTTATACAAAATTGGTATTTCGGGATTTGCCTTCGGCAACGTCATGATGATGAGTTTTCCCGATTATTTTGGATTGGGCGATACCCAAACCGACCAGAAGTTGCAATCTCTGTTCAGTATTTTTAGCGTGGTGCTGGCGTTGCCAGTCTTTTTTTATGCCGCTTCTGATTTCTTTGTGTCGGCGTGGAAAGCCATTCGTAAACGTTATTTGAACATCGATGCCCCCATTGCGTTGGCTATTTTGGTCACGTTTGTGCGTAGCTTGTACGAAATCGGTACCCAAACGGGAGTAGGTTATCTCGACTCCATGACGGGCATTGTGTTTTTTATGCTGCTAGGTCGGTATTTTCAAGACAAAACCTACTCGGTTATTTCATTTGACCGCGACTACAAATCTTATTTCCCCGTGGCCGTGACGCTATTGCACAAAAGCAAAAGCACTGCTGAAAAGCCCACTGATGAAGCACAAAATGAGCATTATGCCGTCAATGCCGAGGAGCCGCAAATTATGGTGACCGACCTGAAAGCGGGCGACCACATTTTGATTCGCAACAAAGAATTGATTCCCGCCGATGCACGTTTGGTGAGCGAGCGGGCCATGATTGACTACAGTTTTGTGTCAGGTGAATCAGAGCCCGTGGAAAAAACCCGGAACGAAATCATCTACGCAGGTGGTCGTCAGGTGGGTGGTGCCATTGAGTTGGAAGTCGCCAAGCGGGTTTCGCAAAGTTATCTGACACAACTTTGGAACAAAGATTCTTTCACCCAAAACAACCAAAAACAAGACCGCGATTTGGTAGCGCAAATCAATCGCTATTTTACCTGGACGGTTTTGGGATTGGGCATTGCGGGCTTGGTCTTTTGGATATGGGCAGGCGATTTGCCGCGTGGCATCAACGCCATCACCACCATTCTGATTGTGGCTTGCCCATGCGCTTTACTACTCTCCGATACGTTTACCAACGGAAATATTTTGGGGATGTTTGGCAAGCATAAATTTTACCTCAAAAATGCGAAGGTTATAGAAAGTTTATCCGAAATTGATACCGTTGTTTTTGACAAAACAGGCACCTTAACTTTGCCCGACGCTGGACAAATTCAATTTAAAGGCACACCGCTTACACGTCTACAGCAGCGCATTGTGCGTACGATGTGTGAGCAATCTTCCCACCCCTTGAGCCGACTCATTTCCAAATCGTTGGCAACCGTTCCGAAAGAAACCGCGCTGATGGGCTTTCAGGAAGTAGAAGGAAAGGGAATAATGGCCAACTTAGGCGAAAACTGCCTCATAAAATTAGGTTCAGCCGCTTTTGTCGGGCTTGAGGAAGCCCCCGCAGCGGCATCCAATGCACACAGCAGGGTTTATTTTTCTTTTGGTGAACAGCAAGTCGGGTATTTTGAAATTCACAGTTACTACCGCGAAAACCTATCTGATACGCTCCAAGCCCTCAAGCATAAAAACTATCAAACGTATCTACTATCGGGCGACAAACCGACGGATGTCGCCTTGTTGGGCCATTTGTTCGGAGATACTACGCACTTGCATTTCAACCAAAAGCCCGAAGATAAGCTCACATTCATTGAGCAATTGCAACAAAAAGGGCGCAAAGTGCTGATGGTGGGCGATGGTCTCAACGACGCCGGGGCTTTGGCCCAAAGCAACGTGGGTATTGCCGTTTCTGACAATGTCAACAATTTTTCGCCTGCCTGCGATGGCATTTTGGAAGGCAGCCATCTGTCGTTTTTGCCCCAATACGTACGCCTCGCCAAAGCGGGCCGCAGCATCGTGGTACAGAGTTTTATTATCTCAGTAGTGTATAATATCATCGGGCTTAGTTTTGCCTTGACGGGCACATTGGCTCCCGTTATTGCGGCTATTCTGATGCCCGCAAGCTCAATTTCTATTGTTCTTTACACCACCATTGCCAGTAGAATTGCTACCGCAAGGGTGCTTTAACATACTGATTACCAAACCCGAATCGCCACGGCGTTGATGAGTCCGTTGACTACAAATGCCAGTAAAAATGAAACCGCTATTGAGAATTCACGGAGAAAAAATGCCTGTAAAAACAGGAACGTGGTAAACCCTACCAGCCCTATCATGATACCTCTGAGTATAGTGATGGTAGCATTACTTCCTTGAAGATAGTGCGTAAAAATGGCCAAAATGGAAGTAATGATGGGAAAGGGAGTCAGAATGCCGCTCCACGTAGGTCCTAATCCTTTCGCAAGGGCGGTAATAGCAAGTACAAAAAGAGTGGCTACCAACATTCGGAAGGGGATATCGAATTTTGGAGTTTTGGCTCGTTCGAGCGGGGGAACTCCCGCGACTGGGATTGGGAAATAGCGCAACGCAACCACGATGCTAAAGACAGCGATACCATAGATTCTCCACAAGCTCAAATGAATGGAGTCCAGTAAAAGTGCCGTGGCGACAAACGCCCCGTAAGAAATCAAAAGCGTCGGAAACCAAGTAAGCCACTTTGATAGAAACGCGTAGCAATAACAAAAACCAACCAACGACACGACGCCCGTCAGAATACCAGGAATGGTACGTATTCCAAAGGCAGTGCCCTGTTCCACAATAAAAAATACCAGAATTGGCCCAGCAACCCATGGCATACTTCCGATAATTCCTCCAATTTTATTACCCCATTTGCGGCTCACGAGGGTAATCATTCCAATGACCATCGGCATCATGGCCAATTTAAAATATAACGTATTCATTCAGAAGCTATAAATATCCACAAAGGTATACAGAGAAAGCACTCAAAGTCTCGCTAACGTTTTTTTTGGGCAAAGGTGCCTAGCGGTGCATTAAAGGCTTATTTGATATTTAGGTACTGTGCAATAATTGCCTTCATTTCCTGTAAGAGGTAACACTCTGTCAATTCGTCTATCATCCGAAAAAGCTGATAAAAGTCAGTTTCAATCCCTGATATCCCTCATCTTTATTAGGAAGCACTGCGGCTACTTTTGGGCAACCCGTTCGGAAGTGCTGAGTCTCACTTACACCCCGACAAACGCAAAATTTAATACCTATGAGTGCTCTTATCCTTCTCCTTTCCGTCAGTCTGCTGGTAGCAGTCGGGTTTTTAATCGCCTTTGTGTGGTCGGTCCGTAAGGGCCAATTTGACGATGACTACACACCCTCCGTTCGAATTTTATTCGACGACAATGAAAAAAAATCATTTCCTCAATCATAAACTCCTCAAATCTAAAGTATGGAACCAATTTCCAAAACGACCGCTACTGTTGAAATGGAAGAGTTCACCTACGATAACGTCATTGTACGGAACTTTGCCATTGCCTCTATCGTGTTTGGGATAGTCGGCATGTTGGTGGGTGTGCTTATTGCTTTTCAGTTAGCATTCCCTGCCCTCAATTTTGACATTTCGTATACTACTTTTGGTAGATTACGACCATTACACACCAACGCCGTGATTTTCGCCTTTGTCGGAAACGGTTTTTTTATGGGGCTTTATTACTCGGCGCCCCGTATTCTTCGAACCCCCATGTGGAGCCCTTTGCTGAGCCAAATTAATTTTTGGGGGTGGCAATTAATCATTGTCGCAGCGGCCATCACCTTACCACTTGGACTAACCACTGGAAAAGAATACGCCGAGTTGGAATGGCCCATCGACATTGCCATTGCTTTGGTTTGGGTAGCGGGATTGGTTAACTTAGTAATGACGATGGTAAAACGCCGGGTACAGCATATCTACGCGGCCATTTGGTTTTACTTGGCTTCGTTCGTAACCGTTGCGATGCTTCACGTGGTCAACAGCGTAGAATTACCCATTTCGTTTACCAAAAGCTATTCATGGTACGCAGGTGTACAGGATGCGCTGGTACAATGGTGGTACGGACACAACGCCGTGGCCTTTTTCTTAACCACACCTTATTTGGGCCTGATGTATTACTTCCTACCCAAAGCCTCCAATCGTCCTATTTATTCTTATCGTCTTTCGATTGTCCACTTCTGGTCATTGATATTTTTGTACATCTGGGC
>JAIXPV010000003.1 GCA_027486105.1 Runella sp.
TGAAAAAAATTACGGTCTTCAATTTGACAACCGAGCCGCCAACGGCTTTCTGCGTGATTCGTACACCATCGAAATTTATTTCAAATTTTCGGCACTCGACAGCTGGAAACGCGTCATTGATTTCAAAAACCGTAAGTCTGACCATGGCTGTTACATCTACGACGGCAAACTCAACTTCTACAATTTTGCCTTGGGAACCCGCGCTCCCGTGCGCGCCAACGAATACACCCACTACGTGATTTCGCGCAATGGAAAAACCAAACAACTTAAAATGTACGTGGATGGAGAGTCTAAAGTGGAATTTACGGATCAAAACGACGAAGGCGTCATTGACGAAGACGGTGTTTTAAACTTCTTTCATGACGACCTCATCGTCAAAGAAGAAGCCAGTGCAGGGGCCGTAGCCATCATCAAAATCTTCGACTACGTAGTAGCACCTACCGAAGTAAAAAAAAGCTACCTCAAATTGAATGAGTTGGTACTCAAAAAGCCGCCCGTTGCTACCTCTCCTCCACCCACCAGCCCTCTGCCCGAAGCAAAAACACCCAATAAAGCCGTCGAACAATCCTCCAAAGAGCCCTCCTTGGTACTTAGTGGACAAGTTCAAAACGAAACAACCCAGAAACCCGTCAAACAACCGACAATGTTGGTATTGGATAAAAATAATGTTGAAAAACAACGACTCAAAGGAACCGACGATGGATTGTTTAAAATCGCGTTTGAGTTGGGTCAGGACGTGTATTTTATGGTAGAAGCTGATGGTTTTTTTCCCACAAGTATTCATTATACGGCCAAGGAATTAACCGAAAAATCAAAAAACGGCACTATTTTTACCCTAAAACCCGTTACAATCAGTGAAAGTATTGTGTTGAAAAACATTCGCTTCGTGCAAGGAAAGCCCGAACTGCTTCCCGAATCAGAAGAGGACTTGAACCGTTTGTGGATGTTTATGCGCGACAACCCCGCCGCCGAAATCGAATTGCACGGGCATACCGACAATTTGGGCGACTTTGACCTCAACCTGGCTCTGTCGAGGCAGCGTGTAGAATCCGTCAAAGCATTTTTGGTTTCGAAAGGAATAGCCAGTCAACGCATCAGTGGACGCGGATTTGGCTCAACGCGCCCTATTGCCAATAACAACCGTGAAGAAACCCGTGCGCTGAATCGACGGGTAGAATTTGTCATTAAAAAATTGAAATGAAAAACCCACTCTTTTTATCCGCATTACTCGTCCTGTTTTTTTTATCTTGCAAAAGAGAAGAAAAGCCCGTGGACCCTGAGTCTGAGAACTTTGCCGAAACACCAACCTCCAAGAAAGTTCAGCCCGCCGACGACCTCGACGAAGCTTCTGGACTGGCCGACAGTTTCAAACAACCCGGTTTTTTATGGTCCCACGAAGATGCCGCCTCACCCGATGAGCTCTTTTTATTAAACCGAGAGGGGCAGATTGCGGGTAAAATAAAAACCCCTTTTACAAATTTTGATTGGGAAGACATTGCCATCGGCCCTGGACCGCAAGCCAACGAAACCTACCTGTATTTGGGCGACATCGGCGACAATGCCATCAATCTTGACATAAAACGCATTTATCGTTTTCCCGAACCAGCTAGTCTTACCTCCACCATCACCAACTACGACCGCATTCAGTTTCGCTATCCAGACGGCTCCCGTGATGCCGAAACATTGCTACTCGATCCCCTCACCCGCGACCTATTTATAGTTTCTAAATGGGAAGGCCAAGCGCATTTGTATCGTCTTGCCTACCCTCAATCGACGAGTGAAGTCATGATGGCCGAAAAAGTAGGAAATTTGACCGTGGGCGGCGATTTGACGGGAGGTAGTATTTCTACCAACGGCAAAGAGATTATTGTGAGAGGGTACACCGCGATTTATTACTGGAAACGCAAAGTTGAAGAAAAAGTAGGCGATGTATTGCTCCGTAATCCTACCAAAAGTTTGCCTTATATTTTTGAGCCGCAGGGCGAGGCCGTGTGTTTTGACAAAGACGGCAAGGGTTATTTTACCCTCAGCGAACGCCGCAACGTACCCAGCGTTAATCTGTATTTTTATGCCAAAAAGTAGGGGCAGGGCTTGCCTCTGCCCTGTTTATTTATACCTCTTACTTTAGAGCCAACCTTTCACCAATTCTTCCCATTCTTTGTCCAGCGTATACGTAGGCATTTCGGCGTGGGCACGGCGGTACCAATAGCCCGCGTTCCACTGATCGCCCTCCTTGCGATGCAAATACGCGTGCAAACGATCGTACTCACGGGTACCCTCCCGCGACTGCGCGATGTCATGCGCTTTTTCCCAGTTTCCTTTGGCATCGTACCAAAGCGCTTGCACTACTGGCTTACAGTCCTTGGGAGGTTGTGCATCCTTCAGACTCGATTGAAACGTTATAAAATCCATCGTAAGAAATAGAGAAGTTTACTCTCAAAAAAAAGGTTCGAACTGATTTTACTCATCTTTTTTAAAAAATGACATTAGTACTTTTGCCATACATTACCGATAACACAATCTTTAAACTATGTATGTTCTTGTATTTTTCGTAGCCCACTGGTATTTATCTCTCTTGATGCAAACTTTCTTTTTGCACCGCTACGCCGCCCACAAAATGTTTACGATGAGCCCTTTTTGGGAGAAATTTTTTTACACCCTTACTTTCATATTTCAAGGTTCTTCGTTTTTGAGTCCTTATGCTTACGGCGTAATGCACCGCCTCCACCACGCTTATGCCGACACGGAAGAAGACCCACATTCGCCGAGTTTTTCGTCAAGTTTGTTCGATATGATGTGGAAAACAAAGAATTACTACAACAATATACTACACCGCGAAGACAGCATTCCTGCCAAATTCAAAAAGGATGTTCCACACTGGGCGTTTATGGAACGATTAGGTGATTATTGGATTATCCGCATTGGCTGGGGCGTATTATACACCTTGTTTTATATACAATTTGCCACGGCTTGGTGGATGTTTTTGTTGTTGCCAATCCACTTTTTGATGGGGCCCGTTCACGGGGTGATTATCAACTGGTACGCCCACAAATACGGTTATACCAATTTTAAAGTAAACGACACCGCCCGCAACCTCCTTCCTTTTGACTTTTTGATGATGGGTGAATCGTACCACAACAACCACCACAAGCTCGGAGGTCGTGCCAATTTTGGTGTAAAATGGCACGAATTTGACCCTACTTATCCGTTTATTTTATTCCTCAACGCCACGGGAATTATCAAGCTTAAACGGAACAATGACTTGAACTACATGCCCAATTGATACAAAGTCAATTCTCAAAATATTTATAAAAAGAGGCCGACTGAGTGAACGAATCGGCCTTTTTTTGTGATAAATACGCCAAAAACACTAGATGTAATACGTACTTAAACCTTATTTATAAATAGCCTTCTTCGACGATAACAGCGTGTTGGTCAATAGACCACAAATGGTCATCAAGCCTACACCACCCGGTACGGGCGTAATATAGCTAGATTTGGGTGCTACTTCGTCAAACTTCACGTCACCTTTGATGGCAAATCCGCTTTTTTTGGATGCATCGGGCACGCGAGTAATGCCCACGTCGATTACTACGGCTCCTTCTTTGACGTAGTCGGCGGTGATGAATTCGGGACGTCCCAAGGCCGCAATCAAAATATCAGCACTTTGACAAACTTCTTTCAGATTGTGCGTACGGCTGTGGCAAATCGTGACGGTACAATTGCCTGGATAGGCATTGCGCTGCATCAAAATACTCATGGGCAA
>JAIXPV010000010.1 GCA_027486105.1 Runella sp.
GTATTAACTTGCGAAACCCGCAACGGAGTTTGCTCGAAATGCTACGGACGTAACTTGGCTTCGGGACGTATGGCCGAAAACGGTGAAGCTGTTGGGGTAATTGCCTCACAGTCAATCGGTGAGCCAGGTACCCAGCTGACCCTTCGTACATTCCACGTGGGTGGGGTTGCGCAAAACATTGCGCAAGAAGCCTCCATCAAAACCAAGTTTGACGGTAAAGTGGAATTTGAAGATATGCGTACAGTAGATTCTACGGATAACGAAGGAAACCCCGCTACCATCGTAATGGGACGTTCGGGTGAAATTCGTATCATCAGCGAAGCCAACGGACAAGTGCTAATTGCAAACAACGTACCTTATGGGGCTACATTGTTGGTAAAAGAAGGACAAAAGGTAACCAAAGGACAGGAACTTTGTAACTGGGATCCGTACAACGCCGTTATCCTTTCAGAATTCAATGGAGTAATCGAATACGAAGCGATTGAGGAAGGTATTACGTTCCGCGAAGAAATCGACGAGCAGTCGGGCTTCCAGGAAATGGTAATCATTGAAAGTCGTGACCGTACCAAGAACCCAGGTATTTTGGTGAAAGGAAAAAGCCCGCTTTTGACCGACGTTGAAGAGAAGATATACAACTTACCAGTAGGTGCCCGTCTGGTAATCAAAGATGGTGCTGTGGTAAGAACAGGTCAGCCGTTGGCGAAAATTCCTCGTACGTTGGGTAAAACCCGCGATATAACGGGAGGCTTGCCACGGGTAACGGAATTATTCGAAGCCCGTAACCCGTCTAACCCTGCGGTAGTATCTGAAATCGACGGTGTAGTTATTTACGGTATCATCAAACGTGGTAACCGTGAAATCAACATCGAGTCGAAAGACGGTACCCGCAAAAAATACCTTGTGCCATTATCGAAACATATTCTGGTACAAGACGGTGACTACGTAAAAGCTGGTGAGCCGCTTTCTGACGGAGCTATTACGCCAAGTGATATTCTTTCGATCAAAGGGCCAACCGCAGTACAGGAGTATCTCGTAAACGAAATCCAAGAGGTTTACCGCTTACAAGGGGTAAAAATCAACGATAAGCACATTGAGTGTATCGTACGCCAGATGATGCAGAAAGTTGAAATTATGGATCCAGGTGATACTAACTTCCTCGAAATGCAGGCCGTTGATAAGTGGACATTCCGCGAAGAAAATGACCGTGTACTCGACATGAAAGTGGTGGAAGATGCTGGTGATTCAGAATCCCTCAAGCCAGGTATGTTGATTTCTGCACGCCGTTTGCGTGACGAAAACTCAACGCTTAAGCGCCGTGACCAACGTTTGGTGACTGCCCGTGATGCCAAACCTGCGGTTGCTCAGCCAACCCTGATGGGTATTACGCAAGCGTCTTTGGGTACTGAAAGCTTTATCTCTGCGGCGTCGTTCCAAGAAACGACCAAAGTATTGAGCGAAGCGGCTGTACGCGGAAAACGTGATACCCTCGAAGGCTTGAAGGAAAACGTGATTGTAGGTCACTTGATTCCTGCTGGTACGGGTGCCCGTCGTTACCAGAAGCTTATCATTGGTTCGAAAGAAGAACTCGAAACAGTGAGCGAGTCACGCGAGCGCAGCGGGTCACGCCGTGGCAAACGCGAATTGGCAAATTAATAGGTTTCCAATTAGTTTATATAGTAAAACGCCCCGACGCAGGTTGGGGCGTTTTTTTTGCTTTTGATTGGAGAATACTTTTTTCCGATTCCAGCCGTTTTTTTAGTTCCTTTGTTTTTCAAACGATTTACTATAAGCATGAAAAAACTAATTTTCTTCTTTACAATTTGCACCTTACGCTTTACACTTCTTCAAGCCCAAGAAAATACCTACAATCTGATTCCTTTTCCTGCGCAGTTTAATGGCGGTGAGGGTACGTTTGTATTAAATGCGCAAACCAAAGTTGTTGTTACAGCCAAGGATGCTCCGTTAAAACCCATTGCGCAAAGTTTGGTAACGACGTTGAAAACAGCTTCAAAATTACCTTTAGCCGTTGCCGCAACAGCTGCCCCAACGGCCAAAAACATAATTTATATTCGACTAAATAAAGCATTAGGCCTTGGTACAGAAGGCTATAAACTTAGTGTAAGCGCTGACCGGGTAATGCTAGATGCAGGAACACCACAAGGTGCTTTCTACGGGGTACAAACCATTCTGCAACTATTACCAACGTCCGTTTTTAGTCCCATGCCTGTCGAAAACGTGTCGTGGTCGATGCCCGTGTGTCAAATTCAGGACAAACCTCGTTTTGGCCATCGTGGCCTCATGCTGGATGTCAGTCGGCATTTTATGCCCGTTTCATTTGTTAAAAAATACATTGATTTATTGGCCTTGCACAAAATGAACGTTTTTCATTGGCACTTAACAGACGATCAAGGCTGGCGTATTGAAATAAGGAAATATCCAAAACTGACTCAAGTAGGCTCAAAACGCAAAGAAACGCTCGTGGGTCAGTATTCAGAAAACTATCCTCAAAAGTTTGATGGAAAAGAGCATTCAGGTTTCTACACACAGGCTGAAATCAAAGAGGTAGTAAAGTATGCCCAATCAAAATACGTAACCATTGTTCCTGAAATCGAGCTACCCGGGCACTCTTCGGCGGCGTTGGCGGCGTATCCTGAATTGGGTTGTGAGCCTTCAAAAAAATACCAAGTGGCCACCAAATGGGGCGTAATGAACGACGTTTATTGCCCTAGTGAGAAAACTTTTACGTTTTTGCAGGACGTGCTGACTGAGGTTTTTGCCTTGTTTCCAGGGAAATTCGTTCATATTGGAGGAGATGAAGCCCCCAAAGATGCTTGGAAGCAGAGTGCTGTTTGTCAAGATTTAATCAAAAAATTAAATCTCAAAGATGAACATGAACTACAGAGCTATTTCATCAAGCGTATCGAAAAGTTTGTTAACTCCAAAGGGCGAGCCATTATCGGTTGGGATGAGATTTTAGAGGGTGGCGTAGCGCCCAATGCCACGGTGATGAGTTGGCGTGGTACTAAAGGGGGCATTGAAGCGGCCAAACAAAAGCACAATGTCATCATGACGCCCAATACATATTATTACCTTGATTATTATCAGGCCAACCCTGCCAAAGAACCCTTGGCTATCGGAGGATACTTGCCTATTGAAAAAGTTTATGAATATGATCCCGGAGCGGGTTTTTCGCCCGAGGAGCAGAAATATATATTGGGCGTTCAGGGCAACGTTTGGACGGAATATATGCCTAACTCCGCGCAGGTAGAATACATGACGTTTCCACGGGCAACGGCTATCTCCGAAGTAGCTTGGGTACCGTCGGGAGGTAAAAATTTTGAAGATTTCGCAACGCGCCTGAAAGTGCATCTACAACGATTGGATTATCAGCAGGTCAATTATTCAAAACGAATTCTGGACGTACGCGCTGTAACGCAGTTTAATAATCAAGGACAATTGCAGGTTCGGTTGGAAAAACTCGACTCCGACAGCAAGATATATTATACTACTGATGGTAAAGAACCTTCAACTAGTTCGACCGAATATTTGATGCCTATTACGTTGGACAAAATCACCACAATTAAAGCCATTACAACGGCGGGGGCAAAGTTTGAAGAGAAGTTTTTCATTCATCGAGCCAAAGGAAAACCCTACACCTACACCAATGCACCAGCCGAAGGCATAGATACCGATAAGAAAAAACTGACCGATGGGCAAGTGGCCCAAAGCCCCCGAAATAGTGCCGAATGGGTTCGTATTTCGGGCAAAGATTTTGAAGTTACGATTGATTTAGGTGAAGTAAAACCCGTGACCAAAGTTTCGGCTAATTTCCTCAAAGTGATTATGAACAATGTATTTCCACCTACGTCGGTCGAAATCGGCCTTTCGCGGGATGGTGAAAGTTTTAAAGATGCATTGGCTCAGCCAGTAAAGTATGAACTGGAAGGACCATGGCAAATGATGCCAGTAGTGGCAGATTTTAAAACAGCCCGAGCCCGTTATATTCGAATTCGTGCCAAAAACGCTGGCCCAGCTCCCGAAGGGCATCCCGCCGCAGGCCGCCCTACTACGATTGCAATGGATGAAGTAGTGGTAGATTAACTTTTTTAAAAGATACACCAAAAGCACTGCTTCGGCGGTGCTTTTGCATTTTTAATACCTGTATTCTTCCCGTTTACGCCGTTTTTAAGGCACTTCATCCCAATTTTATCTTATTTTTTTGAACAATGAAGTAGGTTTGCAACGTTTCTATATCAGAAAAGTGCAAACACATAGATAGGGGAACTCTTCCCTCAGATTGTCATTTTTAAAACAATCAATAACCCATCATCAGCTATGAAACAAATCTTAACAAGTCTGGTCTTTCTTTTAACGCTTACCTACGGATACAGCCAAGAACGAAAGACCGTAAGCGGGTACATAAAAGATGCTTCAGACGGCGAAAGCTTGATTGGCGTGTCGGTCTATGTGCGCGAAATCGGCAACGGAACCGTCACCAATGATTATGGCTACTATGCGCTTAATCTGCCAACTGGAACTTACACCTTGGTTTTCAATTACATTGGTTACGAAAAAATCGAGAAGAAAATTGAGCTTACCGCCGATTTAAAACTCAATCTCGAACTCAAAGATGAAAGCCTCAAGCTACAAGAAGTAGTTGTCAAAGCAACAAAAGAGGACGAGAACGTAAAAAACATTGAAATGTCGGTCAATAAGGTGGAAATGAAGACCATCCGTCAAATGCCGGCATTGTTGGGTGAGGTAGATTTAGTGCGCAGTATTCAGTTGTTGCCAGGGGTGACGAGTGTAGGAGAGGGGGCAAGTGGTTTTAACGTTCGTGGGGGCAATATTGACCAAAATTTGGTTTTATTGGACGAAGCCCCCGTTTTTAATTCTTCACATTTGTTCGGCTTTTTCTCGGTATTTAATCCCGATGCCATCAAAGACGTCAAGCTGGTCAAAGGAGGTATTCCTGCGCAATACGGTGGGCGTATTTCCTCCATTCTGGACGTGAGGCTGAAAGAAGGGAATTCAAAAAAGACAGAAATTAACGGCGGAGTGGGTACCATCTTCTCTCGGTTGAGCTATGAACGCCCTTTTGCCAAAGGAAAAGGCTCGTTTATTGTGGCGGGTCGTCGGTCATACATTGATGTGCTGGCCAAGCCGTTTTTGAGCGGAGATTTGAAAGGGTCGCGCTTTTATTTTTATGACTTTACAGCCAAAGCCAATTATCGTATTGACGACAAAAACACCGTTTATGCTTCTGGTTACTTTGGCCGCGATGTGTTTGGGGCTGACTTCGGGTTTGATTGGGGGAACCAAACCGCCACGGCGCGTTGGAACCACGTATTCAACAACAAACTTTTTATGAATTTCACCACGTTTTACTCGAATTATGACTACGGATTGGAGTCAGACCGCAACAATACGAGCAAAACGGGCGATAAATTCAAGTGGAATTCAAACATTCAAACGTGGAGCCTGAAACCCGATTTTACGTATTACCTCACCCCCAACAATACGATTACGTTTGGGGGGCAATACATCAATTATACTTCAAAGCCTGGCACTGCATTGGCGATTTCGAGCGGGGAGTCACGCAACATAAGCCTCGACGCACGCTACGCCGACGAATCAGCACTGTACATCGGCAATGAACAAAAAGTCAACGATTGGTTATCGTTTCAGTACGGAATTCGTTATTCGCATTTTAGAAATCTGGGTCCTGGAACCAACTTTGAATTTCAGGAAATTGTCAAAGGTGAACGTAAGATTCCTGTTTCAGAAACCAAATATGAAACGGGGGTAATCAATGAATACGGAAATTGGGAGCCGCGTTTTTCGACAAAAATTGAGCTTTCACCATCGACTTCTATCAAAGCCAGCTATAACCGTACTGTGCAGTATTTACATTTATTGTCCAATACCGCTGCAAGTTCACCGTTGGATGTCTGGACGTTGAGTTCAAAAATCATCAAGCCTCAAATTGCCGACCAAGTAGCGTTGGGGTGGTTCCAAAATTTTCAGGACAATGCCTACGAAGCTTCTGTAGAGGTGTATTACAAAGACCTCCAAAACCAGATTGATTATGTTCGTAATTCGGATTTATTGCTCAATAAATACCTCGAAGGCGATTTGCTCTTCGGTAATGGTCGGGCCTATGGGGCAGAATTTTATGTAAAGAAAAACCGTGGTAAACTAACAGGTTGGCTGAGCTATACGCTGGCGCGCACAGAACGAAAAATAGAAGGAATCAATAACAACGACTGGTTCCCCGCCCGTTTTGATAAAACCCACAATCTCTCCGTAGTAGGCTTATACCAACTGAATGAGCGTTGGAGTTTCTCCACCAATTTTGCTTTCAACACGGGTACGCCGGCTTCTTTTCCGACCAACCGCTTTGAATGGGGAGGATGGGCATTGCCACAAAATGTAAATGATTCGCGCAATGCTTCGCGGATTCCTTCCTATCACCGTTTGGATTTTGGCGCTACGCTCAAATCCAAGAAAAAGCTGTTTGGGAAAGGGCAGGGAGAATGGGTGTTCAGCGTCTACAACGCGTACAACCGTCGGAATCCGTTCTCTACCTACGTACAGCA
>JAIXPV010000624.1 GCA_027486105.1 Runella sp.
AAAAGTCTTATAGTATTTTTTTTTTTTTTTTTTGCTGAAAAACCATTACCTTGATAATGCTTTTTAGTTTAGACTTAACATTGAAATGCCTTGATGGAGGATTTTCTCTCAAATAGATGACATTGTATTTTAAATTATTTTTTACCAAAAAATCCGTAGAAAACTGAAAACGCCTTCGAAGGTATATCCCTTCATCATCTTTTAAAAAACCAAAGTTGGTTTTTTTAGGGTCACCGTAAAATTTCACAGAAGCTCTTTTTCCCGACAAATGACCTTGGTAATATTTACCTAATGCGCTTGGCACCTCACCCAAGGCGTCAAAAATAGTAGCATTTTTCAACAGGATTCGCGTCGTCTCCTGTGCACCAGCCGACAATACAAAATGCTTTGCTTTTATAATTTCGATACCTTGACCCGCAATTTTAGCTAAATGAATTTCAGTAATTTTATTATTGGACTTGTCAAGACTTAGTTTACGGGCTTCGTAGCCTTCGAGAATTACAACATTTTTCAAAGCATCCAATTCAGCTTTGTACCTTTTTCCAAATCTGGTGGGCATACTCCATCTTTCAATCACCGAATCCGTTACATCACCGTTGATAAAGCCTTCAGCTATTGTTTGGTCTTTAAGAGAAGCAATGTCAGCGGTATTAAATTTCGATTCTCCACACTCAAAATATTTAGCAGTTGGCTTTAAATATTGATTCACTTCTTTGAATAAAGACAGCTCCCAGGTACACCCTCCTTTAACAATAGGCCGATCAATAAAATCAACTTCGTCGTACATTACACAACGACCGCCCCAGGTAGTCGTTGAGCCACCCAGCCCTTTATTAGTACATTCAAAAGGCAAATGATGATTTAGAGTATTTTTGATTTCAATCGTTTTATCTAATTCATTTTCTCCTGCCCTCACATCAGCCCCGTATTCAACTAATACTACTTTTTTTAAAGGGTTAGCTTTAGCATACTCAAGCACAAAAATGATACCTGCCGCACCTGCCCCAACCACACAGACATCACATTCAATCTCGGTATTTTCATCTTTCATAACGTTTTGACTCTAACTGTTTTATAAAAAATTACGGCGCTCTTTTACATACCGAGCTGGGTTTCCAGCATAAACTGACCATTGCATCAGATTTTTGGAAGTTATGGATCCTGCCCCAAGAACACTTCCTTCCCCACAATGAACTCCCGGCAGAACAACTGCCTTGGCACAAATCCATACATAACGTTCAAGTACGATTTTCTTCTTTACATAGGTAAAGTCAATAGTATTAAAATCGTGTGTTGCTCCGCATAAGTAAGCATCTTGAGATAAAATAGAGTGATCTCCTAAAAAAACACCTCCTGGATTGTATATTTCCACGCCAGGTCCAATAGTTACTACATCTTCGGTCTCCAACAGCCACGGAGCCCATATTTTGCAGTTAGGGTAAACAAAATTTGACTTACCAATTTTTGCCCCAAATAACTTAAGAACAAAGCACCTCCAAG
This sequence comes from Runella sp., assembly GCA_027486105.1. GTDB lineage: Bacteria > Bacteroidota > Bacteroidia > Cytophagales > Spirosomataceae > Runella. The sequence continues at coordinate 1,501 of JAIXPV010000624.1, forward strand.
TATGAAATGGTTTTGGTGTCCACCTACACAAAAAAAGCCACGCTATCTGCCACACAAAGCGCCCAATTTTTTCACTTATCGAAAAGGAAGGCCGTTTATATGGGTCCGCACTATCACTAGAGTGAGCAAATAACATTAGCATAATTTAATAATGTACATAATAGTATAATAAAAATTTATACATTTTTTTACTTTACGCGTAAGATAAATGCTACTTGATTTGTCAATAACTCTTCGCGTGAGTATTCTAAATTAAGTTTTGCAAAAAGTTCATCTGTCAAATAACTTTCGCCTAAATTATCATACTTTTGTTTTATTTCAATCACATCAAATTTATCTTCGAAAAGTTTTAAATAGTCTTTAAGACGAAGTTTGTTTAAATATGTATTCACTTTATAATTTGGATCTAACAGATGCCCCCAAGCACTTTGCGAAGGAGTTGATTTTTGAAGTACTTTATGAGGATACCAATCAGGGTCATGTCCTCCCGATATACCAGTATAGATATGTGGTCTTAAAAGCAAAATGGAATCCTTTTTTAACCAATAACTCAAATTATCAATTAATTTTGGCAATTCCGATGCAGGGATATGCTCTAATACATCTTCAGAATAAACAAATGTAAATTTATTTTCCTCAAAATGATTTCTATCACAGGCATTTCCAACCTTCATTCTTGTTTCATCCAAAATTAACTTTTTACCTTTTGCTTCTAGCTCAGAATTAATTTTTTTTAAATCATTCAGATCAAACAAAACCCCTCTGATTAAAGATTTAAGAAACCGTTCAAACCCATTATTAATTAATACTTTATAAAGTCTACCAATGTTGAACCCATAAGTTGGTCGCTCTAAATCAATTCCATGTATATCTACTCCTAATGAGTTTAATGTCATTAACCTCCAAGGCCTTGCACCAAAACCTACCTCTAAAACTTTATTTGTAGCGAGTGTTTTACCAAGAGTACCATATTTATTTAAAAAATAATCATACTCCTTAAAATCATTCCATGGAATGATATCTAAGTCAGGATTATTTTTGAGTCTCATTCTTAATAGAGAGTACCAATAACTAACAGTTTCAAAAAAACCAATATTTTTAGAGGCGGAGGCGGTTTTCATATCAATATATTAAGATTAAATGCATAAATATCAAACTAAATAAAATGAAGAAATCTTAAAACACGATTAAATTAAAGAATTATAATTATTATTTTGGTAGAAAGAAATATTTAAATTAGACTCAAATCTTTTTACAACCCCCATATTGCTCTATATAATTTAGTACTAGCTCTCTCTATTGTAAAATATTTAAAATATACATTTCTTGCACAACAGGTCATCTTTTCCTTTTCTTTAACCGATAAGGACAAATAGTTTTTAATTAAATTGTACGTATCAACTTGGTTATCTTTGGACATCATCCCTCCACCTTCATCAACGATTTCACGCCAAATATTCACTTTATCACTTATTAATACAGGTTTATTGCAAGCCAATGCTTCTACGACTGCAATACCAAAATTCTCTTGATGACTGGGTAAAACAAATGCTTCGCAACCATAAAAAGCACCCCATTTTGCAAGACCGCTAACCATTCCTGGAAAAATAATATCTTGATCGATAGCCGCCAATTCTTTCATTTGTTGACCATAAGCAGTATCTCCCCCGGGTCCCGCAATCACTAATTTAGGTAAGGACAAACTTGTTTTCTTTAGCTCTAAATAAGCATTAATCAATAGATCAACCCCTTTTTTAACATGAATACGGCTTAGAAAAAGTAGATATGGCTCGTTTTGCACCTCTGGGCAAAGTTTCAGAAATGCCTCCTTCATTTGATCCGTAAAAGCAGGCGGTGCAATAATTCCATATCCCACATTTAGTTCTTTTTGGGGATTGTATGGGGTAAATGTCTCCCTTGCCAGCTTCAATTCTTCTTCACAAGTAAAAAGCACACCATCGGCTTCATTGACGACGTATTGCTCGATTGCTTTCCAGTAAACCCAATTCCGAATGGCTTTTAATTTTCTTCCTTCGGCATGCTGAAACCATGGATCCAACATTCCATGAGGCATCACATACAGCTTGGGAGCGTTATTATTTATTTTTTTTAACTCTTTCCATGCTTTATGGACGGCATAACCATGATACAACCATAAACCATGAATGATAATCACATCAAAACGCTGAAAATTGTCCATTAGCCAAGGGATAAGCTGTTTATTGTATGCCCAAGGGCCTTTGGCTTCACCTAACGCATGAATGGGAAAGCTATCTTTTCCCATAAAAAAAGCATCCGGTTCGTCAAAAGCAACAACTTCGTTTATCACGCCCAATTTTGCCAATTCGGGAATCGAATTTCGGATCCCCTGACAAGGGCCGCCTAATTCAGGATTCATGCTTGCTATGACGCGGAGAATCTTCATTTGAGTAAGTTTAATAAATCATTTGCAAAATGATTATAATTGACATTTGCAGAATATTTTAGAGACCAATCTTGTCTAATTTCCAACCTGTTTTTTGGGAAAAGTAATATCTGATTAAAAGCATTCACAACAGAATCAATGTCAGGATTAGATGAAAGTAAAATACCATTCGTGTTGTTTACAATTTCAGATACTCCTCCAACATTAGTAGCAATAATAGGAATACCAAAGGAAATGGCTTCCATCATAGAAACAGGAATACCTTCGGAAATACTTAAATTAATTATTACATTAACTGGATGTGATGAATAAAATTTATAAATAAGACTATTACTGACCCTGCCTTTAAATTCACAATGTAAATTGGATAATTTGTTTAGTGCTATATAAGATTTTATATTTTTCAATTCAATTCCTTCACCAAAATGAATCCATGAAATATTTAGATTTGGATTTAATTTAGCAAATGAAAAAATTGAATGAGCTATTAAAGCGACATTCTTTACTTTAATAACATTTGATACTGAAACAACAACAAATGTTTGAGAATTGAAAACATTAATGCAATTGTTATCAATTACACCTAATCTAGCAATTGTAACATTATTGACATTATAATGATTATCAAGATAAC
>JAIXPV010000101.1 GCA_027486105.1 Runella sp.
CAGCCCGTGGCGGATAAATCTCGGCCCAAATAGCCATTTTTGTAGCCGTTGCCGTAGGTAACCGAGCTTTGATGCTCCATGCCCAAGTAAGGGACCTCAACGAGTTTGTAGCTGTCTTCGTAAAAAGGATAGGGGCCAAACCAATGTTCAAAAGCGCGAAGCATGGGTTTTGCCTGCTGAAATTGGGTTTTGGCTTTATCGAGGTTTTCGGCGAGTGCATAAAACGACAAATCCAGTGTGCCCTTTTCGCCATTCAGCGTATCAGTCCACGCTACGTAGTTGCCGATGTTGACATTCACGCCGTAGTTATTGATGGGGTTCTGAACGTACCAGTCAAAAGTACGCGTGCCGTCGGGGTTTTCAGTGATGCTACGCAAGCGCCCGTTTGAAACATCCATTAAGGGCTTAGGCACCGTCACGCTGATGCGCATACTGTCGGGCTCATCGTACATGTGGTCTTTGCAGGGCCACCAGACGCTGGCGCCCAATCCTTGGCACGAAGTAGCTACAAAAGGCAATCCGTCTTTGTCTTTTTTCCACGAAAATCCACCGTCCCACGGGGCGCGCTTGGCTACGTGCGGGCGGCCGTTGTATTCAATGACCAACGATTCTTGTTTTTGAGCTTCCTGTTTTTTGACTAAATTAATGAAAAAAGCGTTGCCATCACGGCGGAACGAGAGCGATTGCCCATCTTGAGTAACGCGACTGATGTTCATCGGACGTTGTAAGTCAATCTGGAGGGTTTGGTAAGGTTGGAGTACTTTATAGCGCACCGTTACGCTGCCGTTTAGTGTACTGTCTTGGGGTTGGACACGGACATTGAGATGATAAAACTGCAAATCCCACCAAGCGCGCTCTTTGGTAATACTACCCCGAAGGGTATCATCATGGGTGAAAATATAGGTTTGGGCGGAGGCGGAAAGCTGAAGTAAAAAAACAAGTGCAAAGGTGTAGAGGACTTTCATAGGAAACGGTAGATTAAAAGCCTTTTTGGGTGTTTGGTGTTGATGATTGTTTTTGGTCGGACAATAATACCGTTTTCAGGGCACAAAAAAAATCCGAACGGGAAGCCCACTCGGATTTTAAATCTTTACTCAACGTTATGAAAAACTCTATTGTTAAGACGTCGAGTTATGTGGTTGGTTACATTTTTTTTTATTTTTTTTTGAATTTTTTTTTTGCGCTATTTCAAAAGAATATTATTAAAATGTAACTATAAGATTATTAGGCAATTACGACGCAGTCGCCGCGCTCTATCTCGTGTTCTATTTTTTTGTATTTCACATCTTTTACCACGCGACCATCGCGGTATTGCACCGTTACTTTCTGATTACGGTCAGCGATTTTGATGGTACGTACAGGTGCCTGCTTTTCTGCCTGACGGGCGGCATAGGCATTGGGCCCGCCTCCAGTAGTTTCTTCTACGTCGTCGTCGTGGCGATTGGTCTGCAATTGTGGCTCCGTACGGCGCGTTTGGCGAGGAGCCTGCTGTGGGGGTTCTTCCTGCGGAATATGCGCCTTCATTAAGAAACTAATGGTTTCAAAATTTACTTTTGTCATCAGTCGTTTGAACAATTCTACGGATTCGAACTTATAGATCAACAAGGGGTCTTTCTGCTCATAAGCTGCATTTTGTACCGATTGCTTCAAATCGTCCATGTCGCGCAGGTGCTCTTTCCATTCTTGGTCGATGAGCGAAAGCACCACAAATTTCTCCATTTCGTGAATAATCTCGCGGCCATTGGTCTCGATAGCTTTTTGGAGATTCACACTGATTTGGGTTCCTTTGATGCCATCTGTAAACGGAATTACAATCTCATTGATGGTGGCGCCACGCTCGGCCGATATTTGCTTCAACACGGGCAATACTTGCTCTGCAATAGCTTTGTTTTTAGTCAAGTAATGCTTTTCTGCTGCGTCGTAAAGGCGCTGTGTACGTTGCTCTGGCTTGAGTTTGGCGTATTCTTCGCGGGTAAATGGAGGCTCAATTCCAAAATTGGTAATGGCTGCCAGCTCAAGTTCTTCATAATTGTCTTCGGTATTGGCCAAGGCTTCGCTGGCTACATCGTACATGGTGTCGGCAATATCAATGGCCAAACGGTCGCCAAATAGGGCATTGCGGCGGCGTTTGTAGATATTTTCGCGTTGCATGTTCATGACATCGTCGTATTCCAAGAGGCGTTTACGTGTTCCGAAGTTGTTTTCTTCGACTTTCTTCTGGGCCCGTTCGATGGATTTTGACACCATAGAGTGCTGGATCACTTCGCCTTCTTCCAAACCCATGCGGTCCATCACGCCTGCGATTCGGTCAGAACCGAACATCCGCATCAGGCCGTCTTCCAACGATACAAAAAACTGTGACGACCCTGGGTCACCTTGACGACCGGCACGTCCGCGCAACTGACGGTCAACGCGGCGGCTTTCGTGGCGCTCGGTACCGATGATGGCCAATCCACCCGCTGCTTTCGACTCGACGGTCAGCTTGATGTCGGTACCACGACCCGCCATGTTGGTGGCGATGGTGACGGTGCCAGGCTTTCCTGCTTCCGACACAATCTCGGCTTCGCGTTGGTGCTGCTTGGCGTTCAATACTTGGTGTGGAATCTTGCGTAGGGTAAGCATACGGCTCAACAACTCCGAGTTTTCGACCGAAGTCGTACCCACCAGTACTGGGCGTCCTTTGCCAACGAGTTCGACGATTTCGTCTACTACGGCGTTATATTTTTCGCGTACCGAACGGTACACTTTGTCTTCTTCGTCTTTCCGAACGGCGGGGATGTTGGTCGGAATACTGACCACGTCCAATTTATAAATGGTCCAGAATTCTCCCGCTTCGGTTTCGGCCGTACCCGTCATACCGCAAAGTTTGTGGTACATACGGAAGTAGTTTTGCAGCGTTACGGTGGCGTAGGTTTGGGTAGCGTCTTCTACTTTTACGTTTTCTTTGGCTTCCACGGCTTGGTGCAAACCGTCTGACCAACGGCGGCCTTCCATGATACGGCCCGTTTGCTCATCCACGATTTTTACCTTTCCGTCCATAATCACGTAATCCACATCTTTCTCAAAAAGCGAATACGCTTTCAACAACTGCTGAATCGTGTGGACTCGCTGCGTTTTGATTGAATAATCACGAATGATTTCCTCTTTACGAATCAGTTTCTGCTGGTCGTTAAGTGCAGGGTCTTTATCAATGATATTCAACTCTATGGATAAGTCTGGCATGACGAAAAATGCGGGGTCTTCGCTCTCACCAGTAATGTAGTCCAATCCTTTTTCCGTTAACTCAATACTGTTGTTTCTTTCTTCAATTGTGAAATACAACGGTGCATCGGCCTGCGGCATCAGTTTTTGGTTTTCGGCCAAATAGATTTTTTCGGTTTCCTGCATCAGGGTTTTCATCCCCGTTTCACTCATAAATTTGATGAGTGGTTTATATTTAGGAAAACCACGATGGGCGCGGAACAATGCTAAACCACCTTCTTTTTTATCGCCCGCCGCAATTTTCTTTTTGGCTTCGTTGAGCAAATCCGTTACGAGGCGTTTTTGGGCTTCTACAATGCGCGCAACGCGGGGTTTGAGCTCGGCAAAATCCTGCTCGTCGCCGCGCGGTACTGGACCGCTGATGATGAGTGGGGTACGGGCGTCGTCGACCAACACGGAGTCAACCTCATCGACCATCGCAAAATGGTGCTTGCGTTGTACCAACTCCTCGGGGCTGTGGGCCATGTTGTCGCGGAGGTAGTCAAAGCCAAACTCGTTGTTGGTTCCGTAGGTAATATCGGCCAAGTACGCCTGCCGACGCGCAAAGGTATTGGGCTGGTGGCGGTCGATGCAATCGACGCGCAACCCGTGAAATTCAAACAAAGGGCCGTTCCATTCGCTGTCGCGACGGGCCAGATAATCGTTGACGGTTACGATATGTACTCCCTGACCCGCACGGGCATTCAAGAAGGCAGGCAGCGTAGCCACTAACGTTTTACCTTCTCCCGTGGCCATTTCGGCGATTTTCCCTTGGTGTAGCACCGTTCCCCCGATGATTTGAACATCATAGTGAACCATGTTCCATTTGATAGGGTGCCCAGCCACATCCCAAGTAGTGTTCCAAATGGCTTTATCGCCGTTGATGGTGATGTGGTTTTTCTTAACGGCCAATTCGTGGTCAATAAACGAGGCCGTTACCTCGATGGATTGGTTCTCGGTAAAGCGGCGGGCTGTTTCTTTCACAATGGCGAAAGCCGTAGGTAGAATGTGCAGCAAAACTTTTTCCAGTTCTTTGTCGCGCTCTAAGCCCAGGGCGTCAATTTGCTTGAAAATTTCTTCTTTGGCATCCACATCCATCTCGACATCGTCGGTGATGCGTTGGCGCAAAGCGGTGATTTGATCATCTATGGTTTTAAGCTGGCCCGCAATGTATGTTTTGAGTTCTTGGGTCGCATTACGCAGTTCATCGTGGCTGAGGTTACGCAGTTTGGCAAATTCAGTATTTACTTTTTCTACGTAAGGGGAGAGTTCTTTCAAATCGCGGTCGGCCTTCGTTCCGAACAATCCCGTAAAACTTTTAGTGAGGAATTTTATCATTTCAAAATGGTAATTTTCAGTTTCTTAACTACTTAGTTAGAAGACATTTTCTCAGTGCCTTTTTGATATCTTTAATTAAGCGAATGTTGGTGTTTCTAACATTTTCACCCCTGATTCTGGATCTGACTGATATAATTAGGGCTATCAGCGAGCCACAGATGTCAAGTTATACTTCGTTAGCTAGATTCACCAATATCGCGCCCATGCCCTTGTTTTTTTCGCAAAGTTAGCTTTTTGTCAATAGTTTAATAACAATATTCGCGCTACAATATTTTATTAGGACAAAATGGCAGTGAAACAAAAATGCGCTGACAGGTTGCCAATGGGCTTTTTACCTTTATAATAAACGGTAATCGGGTTTAAAAGTAGTAATTATGAGACTTAAATTACTTCTATAAGCCAAAACACAAAACGCCTTCTACCATGTTAAAACAAACCGTTTCAATTCTCTTTTTAATACTTTCTGCCTTTTTTGCCACCGCCCAATCTCCCAATACGCTTTCGGCACAGGAGAAAAAAGAGGGCTGGCAGCTGCTTTTCAATGGCAAGGATGTCAGCGGTTGGCATTCATACGGAGCCAAGGGTATTGGCTCGGCGTGGATTGTGGAGCAGGGCGCGTTAAAACTGAACGTTCCTCAACGCGCAGGAAACAAAGCCCCCAACGGCGGCGATATTGTAAGCGAAGTACCCATCACTGGCGATTTTGAATTCAAGGCCG
>JAIXPV010000343.1 GCA_027486105.1 Runella sp.
GTAATTGTCAAACGTCTTATGAAAATCAAGATGATCGTGGGTAATGTTGGTAAAAATGCCGCCCGAAAAAAGCAAGCCCGCAATGCGCTCCTGCACCACGGCATGAGAGCTCACTTCCATAAAACAATGCGTACAACCACGCCTTACCATTTCGGCCAGTAACTCATTGATTTTGACCGAGTCGGGCGTGGTGTGCGTGGACGGAATAACGTCTTCGTCAATTTGGTTTTGTACAGTTGAAAGCAGCCCCACACGGTAGCCCAATTGCCGAAACAGCTTGAACAGAAGCGTCACAGTGGAGGTTTTGCCATTGGTACCCGTTACGCCCACCAATTTGAGTTTTGCGGAAGGATTATCATAAAAATTGGCCGCCAAAAGGCCCATCGTACGGGCAGAATCTGCCACGTGAATGTACGTGATGCCATCTGCCAAATCAGCGGGAAGGTCTTCACACAAAATCGCCGACGCACCCATTTCAACCACTTTCGGAATGAACTGATGTCCATCTACCTGCGTGCCTTTTTGAGCCACAAACAACGACCCCGTAGCTACGCGCCGCGAGTCGAATTCGATACTTTTGATTTCGGTATCAGTATTTCCAATCACCGAAATGCTTGGAACCCCTGCCAATATTTCCTGAATCGTCTTTAACATGTTTAACTGGGTTCTTTTAGTTTTGAAAAACGAGGATTTCAGAATCCTCTGGATTGGTTTTGAGAAACCAACCCCACTAGCTTATCTCCTCACTGCTGGGTTTTGAGAAACCAACAGCACTCACTCATATCCTCACTTCTCCCGCTGAATATTCTTCAGCTCCAACTTAATGTCCTTCCGCACAAAAGACTGCATTTTATCCAATAGCTCCTCAATATTATCCGCCACAATCAACAAATCACGGTTTTCAGGTTTAAGGAATCCTTCCTCTACCATTACCTCCATGTGCGCCAACAGGTTATTATAAAAGCCGTTGTAATTGAGGACACCTACTGGCCCATGAAAAATTTTCAACTGCGCCCATGCCAAAATCTCAAACATTTCGTCGAGGGTTCCGTAGCCACCTGGTAAATTAATGACGCCATCCGACAACGACACCATTTTGGCTTTGCGCTCGTGCATGGTATCCACAAAATGAATTTCGGTTAGGGTTTGGTGGGCTACTTCCAATTCCGCCAAAAAATTAGGAATAATGCCCGTAACCTGTGCGCCGCCTGCCAACGTGCCGTCGGCCACGGCTCGCATCAGGCCCAGGTTACCACCTCCGTACACTAAATTAATGCCCCGTTTGGCAATGGCCAGGCCTACTTCCGTGGCCAATTGGAGATATTCAGGACGCTTACCTGCGTTGGAACCACAATACACAACGATTGATTTCATGTTTGGAATAATATGCTTTTGGGCGCAAATATCGGGAACGAATTTGACCAATACTAACGGAGGTCATTGCTGAAAGGAACGAAAAAACTATTTTTGTTGTGAATCTGACAAGATAGATTTATACAAAAGCATGAAAGAGCTGAAAGCAATCATTAACGCTTACGATCACTTAAATCCTAAAAAAACCAAAGCGGCCATCGCAACAGTGGTACGCGTTGAAGGCTCTTCTTACCGCCGCACGGGCGCACGAATGCTAGTCATGGACGATGGGGTGTGGATAGGTGGTATCAGCGGTGGCTGTTTGGAGGGCGACGCCCTCAAACGCGCTCGGCTGGCCATGGCCAAATCTCAGCCGAGTTTAGTCACCTACGATACCACCGAAGACGACCAACACCAAATCGGCGTAGGGTTGGGTTGCAATGGCGTCATCGACGTACTGCTTACACCTTTAGCAATCGGGAATCCCAACAATCCTGTTGAAATCCTGAAAAGCTGCATGGCTGAACGCCGTCAAACGCATATTTTATTGACCATCATTGGTTTGGAAGATGAATACAATGATTTGCGGGCGGGGAACATGGTTCGCTATGTAGGGCCAGAAAGTCTGAATGTGTTTGGCGACCGCGAATTACAGCAAAACATTGAAAAAACGATTCATAATTTCGCGCAAAAAGGTCGCTCACGACCCGCTACTTTTGGCCTTACCGACGGACGAGAACTGGAAATATTCATTGAAATTCTTCCTCCCGAAGTTCACCTTGTACTGATGGGGCACCAATACGACGTGCTGCCGTTGGCGCGGCTGGTCAAAGAAATCGGGTGGCGGGCTACGGTCGTGGCCAACCCGCAAAAAATCATGCAGAAGCTCAGTTCCGTGGCCGACGCCATTGTGACTCCTGCCGAGTTTGATTCGATTTTAATCGACGAGCATACTGCCATCATTTTAATGTCGCACGACTTCAAAACCGATAAATACAATTTACCCAAAGTCCTAAAAACGGCCGCCGCGTACTTAGGAATGTTGGGGCCACGCGTTCGTTCTGAAAAGATATTTAATGAGCTGGCCCAAGAAGGAATTGAGATTTCGGAAACCGACATGGAACGCATCCACGCACCCGTCGGTTTGGATATAGGCGCTATTTCGCCCGAAGAAATTGCCCTGTCTATTGTTGCCGAAATCCGAGCCGTTTTCTCTGACCGCAGCGGCGCGGCTTTGCGCCTACGTACTACCCCCATTCACGAAAGAGACTAATTTTATGGAATTAACCCCCGTTACGGAAGCCACTCGCATCATTTTAGAGAATAGTATCGACTACGGAACCGAGTATGTACCCTTTACCGACGCGCACCGACGGGTACTGGCACAGCCGCTCGTAGCCGACCGCGACTTTCCACCGTTTGACCGCGTCACGATGGACGGCATTGCTATTCAATGGCAAAGTTATGCCAATGGGCAACGGACTTTCCGAATCGAAAGTACCCAAACCGCTGGCGAAACACAGCATACACTTTCGGACCCCGACGCCTGCATTGAGGTAATGACCGGTGCAATGTTGCCCATCAACACCGACTTAGTGATTCGGTACGAAGATTTTACAATTAAAGAAGGCATTGCTCATCTCAACGCTGACGTAAGAGAAGGACAAAACGTGCATTATCAAGGCGAAGACCGCCGAGCGGGTAGTGCAATAATCCAACCCCACACACTTTTGGGCCCACCCGAAATCGCGATTGCCGCCAGCGTCGGGGCAGTCCAAGTTGCCGTCAAAAAGTTGCCTTCGGTGGTCATCATCACCTCCGGCGACGAACTCGTAGCAGTAGAGCAAACACCCCTGCCCCACCAAATTCGCAGTTCAAACGTGCATTGTATTGCCACGCTGTTGAAAGATTACCGCATCAACGTAGATTTTATCCATATCCCTGACGATTTGTCGGCTACCCAGCAGGCCATTCAAAACGCCCTCACCCATTACGATGTGCTAATTTTGTGCGGAGGTGTGTCGCAGGGCAAGAAAGACTTTATTCCCAAAGCCCTCCAAGCAGAAGGGGTCGAAAAGTATTTTCATAAACTCAGCCAACAGCCTGGCAAACCGTTTTGGTTTGGCCGCAAAAACAATAACGTCGTTTTTGCCCTGCCCGGTAACCCGGTTTCTTCTTTTGTCTGCGCCCGTCGGTATTTTATTCCATGGCTACGTAAGTCATTGGGGATTCCAGCAATGGACAATATCTATGCTGCACTAAGTGACGATTACGTATATAATTCACCTCTTACCTACTTCCTCCAAGTACAATTGTTTCAGGAAGGAGCAATGCTTATGGCTCGGCCCCTAACGGGCCACGGCTCTGGTGATTTCGCAAATCTCATTGACAATCAAGGATTTTTGGAACTTCCAAAAGAAAAAAACGAGTTTAAAAAGGGAGAAATACTCCCAATATGGCGATATGGGTATTGAATATGATTTTTAACAGATACCGCTTGATAACTATTTCAAAAAAAGTCATCTGAAAATTTTGAAGGGAAAAAATCTTTGTTTACAATTGTAAACAGTTCTTCCATTTATCAGATTCTTGATTGAAAAGTTTGGGGTAAAAATATTCGAAAAATTTTTCGTATAAATTTTCAACGAACCCCAAACCCACGCCCTTAACGTAACCCGCTAAGAGCAAATTTGTTAACGATTTCTTAATGTGACATAACGATTATATTTTTCAAATTTCTCCTCGGCCTACGAGACAAGTCGAGTTGTGGAGAGCTAGGAAAGATTCGTATTTTCGCAGACTTTACCTAACGTTTTGAGAAATGTGGGAAACAACTATCGCCTCCCTCGAATAAGTACTATATTTTTCAGCAAGAACAAAAACTAAGGTATCGCTAACCCCATATAATTTCTTAAGTCTATGTATGTTATAAAACGTGATGGCCGCCGGGAATCGGTCAAGTTTGACAAAATCACCTCTCGCATCGAAAAATTGTGCTACGGCTTGGACGCGCTTTATGTTCAGCCAATTGAAGTGGCCAAAAAAGTAGTTGGAGGCATCTTTGATGGCGTCACAACCGCACAGTTGGATGTTTTAGCCGCCGAAACGGCCGCTTCCATGACCACTAAGCACCCCGATTACGCTATTCTGGCAGCCCGTATTGCTATTTCAAACCTTCACAAAAACACGCTGAAATCATTTTCAGCGACCATGAAGCAGCTTTACACATACACAGACCCAAAAACCGGGGAAAACGCATCGCTTATTTCAAAAGAAGCACACGATATTATTCGTAAACACGCCGCCTTACTGGATTCGACCATCATCTACGACCGCGACTATGGTTACGATTATTTTGGATACAAAACCCTCGAAAAATCATACCTGCTGAAACTGAACGGTAAGATTGCCGAACGCCCTCAACACATGCTCATGCGGGTAGCGGTAGGGATTCACTTGGAGGATATTGACTCCGTCATTGAAACCTACAACCTCCTTTCGGAACGTTGGTTTACACACGCTACCCCGACCCTGTTCAACGCAGGTACTCCCAAGCCCCAAATGTCGAGCTGCTTCTTACTTACCATGAAAGACGACAGCATTGACGGCATTTACGATACCCTCAAACAATGCGCGTTGATTTCACAGTCGGCGGGTGGTATTGGTTTGAGCATTCACAATATCCGCGCTACGGGAAGCTACATCAAAGGCACCAACGGTACTTCAAACGGTATTGTGCCGATGCTCAGGGTATTCAATGATACGGCCCGCTATGTAGACCAAGGTGGCGGAAAACGCAAAGGTTCGTTTGCCATTTATTTGGAGCCTTGGCATGCCGATATTTTTGAGTTTTTGGAACTGAAGAGAAACCACGGAAAAGAAGAGCTGCGCGCCCGCGATTTGTTCTACGCCATGTGGATTCCTGACCTGTTCATGAAACGTGTCGAGGCCAATGATACTTGGTCGTTGCTTTGCCCGCATGAGTGCCCAGGATTAGCGGACACTTACGGTGAAGAATTTGAACAGTTGTACGAAAAATACGAGCGCGAAGGCAAAGCCCGCAAAACCATCAAAGCGCAGGATTTGTGGTTTGCCATTATGGAGTCCCAAATCGAGACGGGAACGCCATACATGCTTTACAAAGACCACGCCAACCGTAAGTCAAACCAGAAAAATTTGGGTACCATCAAGTCGTCAAACTTGTGTACCGAAATCATGGAATATACCTCTCCCGACGAAGTGGCAGTATGTAACCTTGCCTCTATCTCGTTGCCAAAATTTGTAGAACAGGGAGAAGACGGATTTTTGCATTTCAACCACCAGAAGTTATTCGACATTACAAAAGTAGTGACGAAAAACCTCAATAAAATCATTGACCTCAACTACTATCCAGTGCCCGAAGCCGAGCGTAGCAACAAGCGCCACCGTCCCATCGGAATTGGTATTCAGGGCCTTGCAGATGCGTTTTTGATGATGCGTATGCCTTTCGAATCAGAAGAAGCACGCCGCCTCAACGAAGACATTCACGAAACCATCTACCACGGTGCCTTGGTGGCTTCAATGGAATTGGCCAAAACGCAAGGGCCTTACGAAACATGGAAAGGTTCGCCGATTTCACAGGGGATTTTCCAGTTTGATATGTGGAATGTAACGCCAAAAAGCGGACGCTGGAATTGGGACCAATTGCGCAAAGAGGTGGTTAAATTTGGCGTCCGCAACTCTCTACTATTGGCTCCAATGCCAACGGCTTCGACCAGCCAAATCTTGGGGAACAATGAGTGTTTTGAGCCATTTACGTCCAATCTTTACGTTCGTCGGGTATTGTCGGGAGAATTTATCGTCGTCAACAAATACCTTTTGAAAGACCTCGTAAAAGAAGGTTTGTGGAACGATTCCATGAAAAACAAACTCATGGCCCACAACGGCTCGGTACAGAAAATCGAAGAAGTACCTGCCAACCTCAAAGAACTGTACAAAACCGCTTGGGAAATCAAACAAAAAACCATTGTAGACATGGCCGCCGACCGAGGTGCCTACATCTGCCAGTCCCAGTCGCTCAATATTTTCATGGACAATGCCAACTACGGCAAACTGACTTCCATGCACTTCTATGCGTGGAAAAAAGGACTCAAAACGGGAATGTATTACCTCCGTACGCAAGCTGCCGTTGATGCAGTTAAAATTACGGTCGAGAAAAATGCCGAAGCCGTTCTGGAGCCAGTCACTACTGCCGTTGAGGAGAAAGAACTGAACTACGAAAAATACGCTCAGGACAATGCGCCTCATGCAGCCGCCCGCGACAGTCAATCCGAAAGTCAGTATGTGCTTGATAAGCCCGAACAGAAAGAAGGCGAAAAATAATCCTTACTGATCACATCCCAACAGCAGGCAATCAATCGTTGTATCTTTGTACACAATTGATTGCCTGCTGTTATTTTTATGTATCTTTGCACCCTAAAAATTACACGTTTTAGCCCCCAAAAATTATGTTTGGAGATATGATGGGAATGCTTGGAAAAGTCAAAGAATTCCAAGCTAAGATGAAGGAGGCCCAAGAAGGCCTTGGACAATTGACCGAGTCGGCCGAAACAGGTGCAGGTCTCGTAAAAGCAACAGTAAACGGGCGTAAACAAGTCGTAAGCCTTACCATCGACCCCGATTTGATGAAGCCAGAAGACCGCGAAATGTTGCAGGACTTGATCACTGCGGCTATTAATCGGGCTTTGGAAAATATCGAGGACCAAATCAAAGTTCACATTCAGCAATCTACGGAAGGCGTTTTGCCCAACATCCCTGGATTGGATTTGAGTAAGTTTATGAAGTAAATGCCAATCGACAAAGTAGCCCTCGTCATTCTTAATTATAACGGGAGAAACTTCTTGGAGAAGTTTCTCCCGTCTGTTGTTAAATATACCCAATCCGCCGCAATTTATGTTGCCGACAGCGCCTCTACAGACGGTTCGGTGCGTTGGGTAGAGCAAAATTTTCCGGCCGTAAAAACGGTCATTTTACCCAAAAACTACGGATATGCAGGCGGCTACAATCGCGCCCTGAAAAACATCTCTGCCGAATATTATATCCTCCTTAATTCCGATGTAGAAGTAACTCCTCACTGGCTGACTCCCATTGTCGATCTACTGGATCAAAACCCTCAAATCGCGGCCTGTCAACCCAAACTATTGGCCCATCATCACAAAACTCAATTTGAGTACGCAGGGGCCGCAGGAGGCTATATCGACTGGCTCGGGTACACGTACTGTCGGGGCCGTATATTTTACCACAACGAGACCGACACGGGCCAGTACGACACCACCGTCCCTATCTTCTGGGCGTCGGGCGCGGCTTTGGCAATTCGGTCCAAGCTTTTCCACGAAATGGGCGGATTTGATGAGGATTTTTTTGCCCACATGGAAGAAATTGACCTTTGTTGGCGGCTGCATTTGGCAGGGTATCACGTATATTGCTGTCCGCAATCGGTGGTTTATCACGTAGGCGGTGGCACCCTTCCTCCTTCGAGCCCCTTCAAGACCTTCCTCAATTATCGCAACAGTTTGGCCATGCTTTACAAGAATCTGCCCGCCAATCGTATCTGGTTAATTATCTTTTTGAGGCTTATTTTAGACGGAGTTTCCTCAATTCGTTATTTACCACATGGTCAATGGCGAGATATATGGGCTATTGTAAGAGCTCATTTTGCATTTTATAGGTTGATTTTGGGTGAACTTCCCCAAAAACGCCGTCGAATTCAGCGGGAAATCGCCCACGCAAAACGCCATCAAACACTCCCAATTTCTTCTAAGAGCATCATTTGGGCCTATTTTGTTAAAGGGTGTAAAACCTTCGACTCATTTTCAAGGCTTTAATCAAAAAAATACTTGCTTTGTATTCTGTCAAAAAGCCGATAAAATCCTTTAATTTAGCGGCTCATTAAATTTTAGTCACACTGCGAAAGCAAACAACATGGCATTATTTGATTTTTTAACGAGCGAGATTGCAATAGATTTAGGAACAGCGAACACGCTGATTATTCACAAAGACAAAATCGTTGTGGATGAGCCATCTATCATTGCTTTGGACAAGAATAACGGGAAGGTGTTGGCGATTGGTCACAAAGCAATGCAAATGCACGAAAAGACCAATGAAAATATAAAAACCATACGCCCGTTAAAAGACGGTGTTATTGCCGACTTTACCTCTGCGGAATTAATGATTCGTGGGATGATCAAGATGATTACGCCCAACAATCGCTTCTTCACGCCTTCACACCGAATGGTCATTTGTATTCCATCGGGTATTACAGAAGTAGAAAAACGAGCCGTAAAAGACTCCGCAGAACATGCAGGTGCGAAGGAAGTTTATATGGTACATGAACCCATTGCGGCCTCAATTGGTATAGGTATCGATATTACACAGCCCAACGGTACCATGATTGTGGATATTGGTGGTGGAACCACCGAAATTGCCGTTATTGCCCTTTCTGGTATTATTTGCGAGCAGTCTATTCGCATTGCTGGTGATGTTTTCACCAAAGACATTGTAGATTATATGCGCCGCGAGCACAATTTGCTGATTGGTGAGCGTTCGGCGGAGCAAATCAAAATTGAAGTAGGTTCGGCTCTTCCCGAACTGGATAACCCTCCTGCTGACTTTGAAATTCGGGGCCGCGATTTGATGACTGGTATTCCGAAAGAAATCAAAGTTACCTACAGTGAAATTGCGTATGCTTTAGACAAGTCGATTTCCAAAATCGAAGAAGCCGTGATGAAAGCCCTTGAAATTTCCCCCCCAGAACTTTCGGCCGATATTTACACCAATGGTATTCACCTGACTGGTGGCGGTGCGCTTTTGCACGGCCTCGACAAACGATTGGCCACTAAAACAAAACTGCCAATCCACGTCGCCGACGACCCCCTCAAGGCCGTTGTAAAAGGAACAGGTGAAATACTGAAAAACCTAGAATTGTATAAGTCGGTATTAATTCAATAGAAGTTAGGAGCGAGCAGTGAGAAGCAGCCACCGCTGCAGTGAGTTTTAGTTCTACTCTCACTCCTCGCTTCTACATTCTTATTTCTGCGTAAAAATGCTCCAACTCTTTGAGTTTATTGCCCGTAATCGTAACTTTATCCTCTTTGTTTTGCTTGAGGTGTTTAGTTTTTGGTTGCTCGTCAATAACAACAATTATTGGAGTGTAGAATACTTCAACACCTCTAACTCAGTAAATGCAAGGATATTAGAGGCCTCAAATACCCTCCGAGAATACACCAACCTCCGGCAAGTAAATCAGGCATTGGCCGAGGAAAACCGGCGCTTGAATGAACGCGTAACGGCCATGCAACAGCTAAATCCCAGCAACGCCCCCATGGGCTATAAAGCCGATTCAGCCTTTGCCTCCCGATATAAGTTTGTGACGATTGCCAAAGTCATCGACAACAGCACCCACCGCGCCGACAATTACCTGACCATCGACAAAGGTTACGCCGATGGTGTCAAAGTAGGTATGGGAGTGATTTCATCGACAGGCGTAGTAGGAAAAGTAAAATCGTGTAACGAACGATTTTCGGTCATTACGTCTATTTTGCATTCACAATACATGATTTCAACAAAACTCCTGCGAAGCGGTGAAAACGGAAATGCTGAATGGGAAAACAACAGTACTCCTTCCATCATCCAGTTAAAGGACATTTCACGCTACAAACCCATCAGCAAAGGAGACACCGCCGTTACATCTGACTACAACGCCGTATTTCCGCCAGGCGTACCTGTAGGATATGTCAAAAGTTTTAAAGTGGCTCCCGACCAAGCTTTTTTTGAGATTGACTTACAACTAGCAACCGACTTCTCCAAAGTCTCCTATGTATATCTAGTAGACAACAAGCTTTCAGAACAACAACAATCCCTTCAAGAAAGCCTTATTAATAAACGTAAATGAATCCAAACGAAATAGTCCGCAGTGCCTTAAAATGGTTAGTGTACGTGCTGCTGCATATATTTGTAGCCCGCCACTTGGTATTGTTTGACTATGCATTTTGTTTTATCTACGTAGGTGCAATCCTATTTTTACCGCAGGAAATTAACTTAACGAGCCTACTAATCATCGGTTTTGCAACTGGCGTAGCCGTTGATTCGTTTGATAACACCCTCGGCCTCCATGCGGCCACAGCTGTTTTTGTGGCCTATTTACGCCCGATTATCATTCGTTATCAGTTTGCTCAAAAACTCTCAGAAGGGCGCTTAGAACTTTCATTGAAGGGGCTTGGCCTCCCTGCCTTTTTGTCTTACACCCTCATACTGGTTTCGATCCACCACCTACTGTTGTTCTTTATAGAAGCAGGAGCCCTCAGCTTACTGCCTTACACCCTTCTAAAGATAGTTTGCAGTATCTTATTTACTACCCTAACCATTTTGCTCACGCAACTTTTTTCTCGTTAAAGAAAAAAACGCCTTACTTCTGACATTTTGTCTAAAAATCGAACTATTTATTTCCGTTGGAATAATTTTTGTCGTATATTATATCAGCTAATTATGGGCAAGTTGTTCTACAGCTAATCCTAAAAAAATAACCTTTCATGAGGGGTTTTTGTTGATTGGTGAAAGAAGAGTTGCGCGGAAGGTGGGTCGTTTGCTAAAATTCGTAAATTTACGGCAGCCATGTCAGTCATTATGTCAGAAGAAATCGAAGAAATACCCCTAGCCTCCTCAGAAACGTCTTATAACGACGCTGAGAAGAACGATATATTCAATCGTGAGTTTATGCCCCACATAAACTCCATGTATAACTTTGCCTTTAGGCTAACAATGGACGAAGATGACGCCAACGATCTCGTCCAAGATACCTATTTAAAAGCTTTCCGTTTTATTTCTTCCTTTGAGCGGGGAACTAATGCAAAAGCGTGGTTGTTCAGAATCCTGAAAAACAGTTTTATTAATGATTATCGTAAGCGGAGCAAAGAGCCATCGAAAGTTGATTACCAAGAAGTAGAAACAACCTACAACTCGGAAGAAGCTGCCGAAGTCGACCACACTACCGACTTACGCGTCGAAACTGTTCAAGACATGATTGGCGATGAAGTAGCCACCGCGCTCAATTCATTGCCCGTCGATTTTCGTACCGTCATTATCCTTTGCGACATTGAAGGGTTTACGTACGAAGAAATGGCTAAGATTCTGGATATTCCGATTGGTACTGTTCGCTCTCGTTTGCACCGCGCACGGAATCTCCTTAAAGATAAGCTCAAAGTGTATGCTTCCTCCATGGGATACGACACCGACGAGGATTGATTTAAGGGTGGCATTGAGTGATATCCAATATTTTTCAAGCTATGTCTTTGAACTTTTTTTGATGAAAATTCATTCTAAGTAAAGACAACTTAATAGTAAGATTCAAAGAAAAAATTGAACCTTTGCAATGTTATTGGATATGCATTCGTCAGCCTCCGCTAGTGAGAACAATGAAACGAGGAAGCCTCAAAAACAGTACTGCGAACACCACGCAGAGTGTCTGAAAAAAATTCAGGCTGTTTTGGATGGAGAAGCTTCAGAAGCCGAGAAGGAACACTTCAGGGAAAACATGGATGATTGCCTTCACTGCATCAAAATGTACCACCTCGAAAAGTGCGTTAAAGAATCCCTTCAAGCAAAGGTCGACAAACGACTCTGCCCCGATAATCTCGTACAGGCAATTAAAGCAAAATTAAACATCCCCGCCTAAGTTTTGGAAGGAAAGCTCATCATCTTCTCTGCTCCGTCTGGTTCTGGTAAAACAACCATCGTACGACACTTACTCTCAAAGTACAACAACCTGGGTTTTTCGATTTCGGCTTGCACCCGCGACCGTCGCGGCAGAAATGAAGTGCACGGAAAAGATTATTATTTTCTTACTCCCGATGATTTTAAACAACGCATTGATAACAATGAGTTTGTGGAGTGGGAAGAGGTATATCCAGGTGGCTACTATGGAACTTTAAAATCAGAAATTGAACGTTTGTGGGCCGAAGGAAAACA
>JAIXPV010000373.1 GCA_027486105.1 Runella sp.
GGCCTTAATTCTGAATGAACCGCTGCCCGAGTAAACAATAGATACCTGTCAAATAGCCACGACCCCACAAAAATCCTCGACCCAAAACCGATACAACTGATGCAATTGCTGAGGAATATCGGGCAAAGAAATCATGCCCTGCCCATAAGCATCGCTGTGATCAAAAGGTTGGACAAAAATGTGATTTTTGAAGTTAAGCCGCCTGACACCGTCCAGTTTATACAAGGCCTCTTTGGCGCACCAGTAGGTTACTAATTTGGGAAGCTCCATTTGCGCCTCCCACTTTTCGTTTTCTGACAGAAATTTAGGTGCTACGCGGGCCAGTTTGTCGGCCATACGTTCCATGTCAATCCCTAGTGGTTCGGTAGGGTGCAACGTAACCCCCACGTACTTCACCGTATGAGTGATAGAAATTTCTGCGATTCGGTGCCTTAAATGTGGCTTTCCATATTCATCTTTCAGCATTCCTTCATACAACCAGCCTTTACTTTGCACCAACAATTGCATGACATACCGCCCCGTCAGCCACTCTAATTGTTTTTGGGGGTGCGAAATGGTTTTGAATTCATCCCACTCTTCGGCCTCTGCCACCACGTTCTGAAGCAACACCTCGGGAGTCTCGGCAATCTCCCAAACTAAAATTTCACAGTCATCAAAAACTGTCCATTGACGAACCAGCGGCATTATAAAGGAGTTATCAAGTACTTATTCATTATAATTCGTAAATATAGCCCGTAATTTTATACTTCTCCAACCTCAGGTTGGGGGTACATTTATGCCATGACGAAAATTCAAGTTCAAAAAATAGATACGTTTTCGGGTCACCGAGATTGTGTTTATGCCCTCCAACCTGCCCTCCAACCGCACCATTTTTTCTCGGCAGCGGGCGATGGCCTAGTGGTACATTGGGATTTGACCCGTCCAGATTGGGGTGAAGTGGTGGCTCAAGTACCCGCTTCAGTATATTCTATGGCCTATGATTCGGTTCAAAACCAACTGTGGGTAGGGCAAAACTACGAAGGAATTCAGCGCATTGCGCCGTATGAAAAGCAGGTAGTTTCATCCATTCGTTTAACCTCTGCCACTATCTTCGACATTCAGTTTTCTGAAAACCAAGCTTTTATTGGACTTTCGGACGGTATAGTGTTAATCATGGACAAAAACCAGTTTGCGGTCCGCAAGCACCTAAAAGCTTCTAACCAAAGCGCCCGTTGTATCAGCATCAATCCTCACACCCGCGAACTCGCGGTAGGGTACAGTGACCATACCATCCGGGTATTTGGCCTTGACGACCATACATTACATTATACCTTAGTAGCACACACCAATTCGGTCTTTACGATACAGTATTCTCCCGACGGACGATTTTTAATTTCTGGGAGTCGCGACGCGCACCTCAAAGTATGGGATGTTTCAGAAAAGTACCGACTGTATCAGGATGTGGTGGCGCATCTTTTTGCCATCAATCACGTTGTTTACAGTCCCGATGCCCAGTGGCTGGCTACTTGCAGCATGGACAAATCGATTAAAGTATGGGATGCCACTACTTTCAAATTACTGAAAGTAATCGACCGCGCTCGACACGCGGGTCACGGCACATCCATCAACAAACTTCTTTGGTCAACATTTGATAATCAGCTGGTTTCGGCAAGCGACGACAAACGAATTTCAGTGTGGGCAATAAAAAGTTCGTAAATTTGTGTTTTGAACGGTTTTCGTTCATCGTTCCAAACGACGAAATACTTTGACTTACAGCCATGCAAAAATTCTTTACGTTATTGCTCCAAGCCCTCAAAGGCGAAGAACAGGAATACACCTCTGGAAGTATTAATCGCGCTATTTTTCTGTTGTCAGTGCCCATGATTCTCGAAATGGTCATGGAGTCTTTGTTTGCAGTAGTAGACGTATTTTTTGTTTCCAAAATCAGTACCGATGCCATCGCAACGGTAGGTCTTACGGAGTCGGTGCTTACGCTTGTGTACTCCGTTGCGATCGGTCTAAGCACCGCAGCTACGGCCATTGTAGCAAGGCGAGTAGGCGAAAAACAGTTTATTGAGGCTGGCCACGCCGCCGCGCAGGTGATTTTGGTTTCGCTGGGGTTGGGAATAGCCATGGGACTTGGCGGTTTTTTTGGGGCTGAGGCCATTTTACGAGCCATGGGAGGCTCTCCAGCATTAATTTCTTCTGGATCTGATTTTACAAGAATCATTTTTGCGAGCAGTCCTGCTATTATGCTCCTTTATACGTTGAGTGGCGTGCTACGTGGCGGCGGAGATGCCGCTGTTGCTATGCGCTCACTCTGGATTGCCAACGGCATCAATATTTTGCTTTGTCCTCTATTTATTTTTGGTTGGGGGCCAGTGCCTGCGTTTGGCGTGGCAGGCTCAGCAATGGCCACCACCATAGGCCGTACCGTGGGCGTGTTGTACCAATTAAATGCCCTAGCCAAGACCACAGGAACCATTCAAGTATTGGCTACCCAATTTAAAGTCAATATTGCCATCATTCGTAATTTACTGAGCGTAGCCGCAGGCGGCACAGGTCAGTTTTTGATTTCCTCCGCGAGTTGGGTATTTCTGACGCGTATCCTCTCTGATTTCGGTCCGAGCATTGTGGCAGGGTATACCATTGCCATACGTATCATTGTGTTCACAATTTTACCTTCGTGGGGTATGGCCAATGCCGCCGCCACGCTGGTAGGCCAAAACCTCGGAGCCAACAAACCCGACCGTGCCGAAGCCTCGGTGTGGCGGGCAGCTTTTTTGAATTTTCTTTTTCTAGCTGTCATTGCCCTCGTCTTTTTCATTTTTTCTCGCCCCATTATCTCATGGTTCAACGCCGACCCCGTAACCGTCAATACGGGCGTCAACTGCTTACGAATCGTTTGCTTGGGCTATCTGTTTTTTGCTTACGGGATGGTCATCAGTCAATCATTCAACGGCGCTGGCGATACGCTTACGCCTACGCTGATGAACCTATTTTGTTTTTGGGCCGTCGAAATTCCGCTGGCATACATTCTCGCAAAACACCTTAAGATGGGCCCAGAAGGTGTTTATACATCCGTTGCTTTCAGTGAATCATTGCTGGCTGTAGTCGGGATTGTGCTTTTTAAACGCGGAAAATGGAAAAATAAGAAGGTCTAATACTCAAATTCAACTGGTTGACCCGTTTTGAATCCCTGAGAATTTACCTAACTTTGCTGCCCTATTTTTAGTCGTCAACTATAAATCAGGGCCTTATCATTATTATTTTTTATTACTTACTGATTTAGCAACGAAACGACTCAATATCCCTTGTAATGAAAGAGCAAATTGACCGTACTAAACTCCCTCGACACATTGCCATCATCATGGATGGCAACGGGCGATGGGCTAAACAACGCGGCGCCATGCGGGTTTTCGGACATCGCAATGCCATCAAGGCAGTACGCGAAGCAACCGAAGGTTGTGCAGAGCTGGGAGTTGAGTACTTGACCTTATATGCGTTCTCGACTGAAAACTGGGGCCGCCCAGAAGCCGAAGTACGGGCACTGATGGAGCTGTTGGTTCATACCATTGCGGATGAATTGCCTACGTTGCAAAAAAACAATGTCAAACTCGACAGCATTGGCGACATCGACAGCTTGCCTAAATCCTGTCAGCGTGAACTTCAGGAGGCCATTGATAAGACAAAACAAAACACGGGTCTTAATTTGATTTTAGCCCTGGGCTACAGCGGAAAATGGGATATTGTTCAGGCTACGAAACAAATTGCCCGCGAAGTGAAGGCTGGAACGCTTCGCCCTGAAGACATTACCGAAAGCCTACTAAACTCCAAA
>JAIXPV010000751.1 GCA_027486105.1 Runella sp.
TAGTAATACCCCTAGTCATACCGCTTAGATTACTTGGTATTACCACTGGTATGACCACTGGTAATACCAAAAAAATACCTCATGTAATGGCTTGTAATACCAGTGGTATGACCGCCTAGACTCAAAAATAATACCACTAGTCATACCAGTATTACCCGTAGTATGACCGCCTACAGCCTAAAAATAATACCACTGGTCATACCAGTAATACCAGTGGTATGACCACCTACAGCCTAATAAAAATACCGCCAGTCATACCAGTAATACCAGTGGTATGACCGCCTACGCTCAAAAAAAATACCACTAGTCATACCAGTAATACCAGTGGTATGACCGCCTACACTCAAAAAAAATACAGCTAGTATTACTGGACAATAAAAGGAGTAATTTTCCTCTAAAAACTCGAAAAATTAGGGGTAAAACTCAAAAAAAGCCAACTGTGTAGAAATCTGTGTAAGTTTTGACATAAAAAAGGCCGTAAGTGATTGACTTACAGCCTTTTCAGTATTTTAACTTCTCTGCTTTTGAGGCGCAACTTATTGATTATCAGTTACTTAGCAGAGAGAGAGGGATTCGAACCCCCGGACCTGTTACAGTCAACGGTTTTCAAGACCGCCGCATTCGACCACTCTGCCATCTCTCTAAAACATTCCAGAACCATTGTTTTGGGACTGCAAAGGTAGCTGTTTTTCGTGGTTTGTCAAGTCTTTTCACCAAAAAAATAACAAAAAAAAAGCAAAAAAACTTTGTTGGAATGCCGTAAATAAAGCAATATTTTGATTTTCAAAGACTTATAATTACCCAAGCGCTTGTGCTAAATCGGCGATTAAATCATCCACGTGTTCTAGTCCGACCGAAATACGCAGTAAGTTCTTCGGACTGACCGAATGCCCCCCCTCGGCCGTGGCCCGGTGTTCAATCAAACTTTCTACACCTCCCAAGCTCGTGGCCCGGATAAATACCTTTACTTTGCTTTTAACGGCCAAGGCTTCTTCTGCGCCGCCTTTTACCTGAATCGACAACATTCCTCCACCCGATGCCATCTGCCGCTTGGCCACCTCGTACCCAGCGTGGCTTTCCAAAAAAGGATAATGAACAGCTTCTAATTTGGGATGGGTGCTCAAATATTCAGCCAGTTTAGCGGCATTTTCTGATTGCTGCCGCACCCGAAGCGCCAAGGTTTTAATACCACGGACAATCAGCCAACAATCAAAGGGCGACGGTACCGCCCCTCCCAGGGCCTGAATCATCCGGGCTTTTTCGGCCAACGCGCCATTTTCCTTAAAAATCAGGGCCCCACTCAACAAATCGCTATGGCCACCAAAATACTTTGTGGCCGAATGCATCGACACATCACACCCCAACTCAAGCGGGCGCTGCAACACCGAAGTAGCCCAAGTATTATCGCAGGCAGTATACGCGCCTTTGGCCCGTGCCAGTTCAGCCACAGCCTTTATATCCGTAATTTTCAACAAAGGATTGGAGGGCGTCTCCATCCAAACCAACTTCGTATTGGGCTGAAATGCCCCTTCTACCGCCGCTAAATCGCTCATATCGACCTTCGAAAATTGAAGCCCCCACAAACTCAGTACGTCCTGCAATAACGCGGGCGTTCCATAATACGCATCGTCGGGAATGATGACGTGGTCACCTGGAAGCAGGCATTGAAACAAAGTGGTCGTGGCGGCCTGTCCCGACGCAAACGCCATTCCTACCTGCCCACCTTCTAGCGCCGCATACGCCTTTTCCAAGGCATTTCGGTTGGGATTGCTGGCGCGAGTATAAATATGCCCGTGCGGGATACTGCTATCAGGCTCCCGCTCAAAGGTCGTTGAAAGATAAATGGGGGGTACGACCGCGCTCGCGTTGGCGTCATGAAATTGGGTACTCTGAATGGCAAGTGTTTCGAAATTCATAGATTTTTGGGCATTAATGTGTTAAGTCCAAATAAGGACCGTGCATCAGATTCAGCAGCTTTGTTTATCGTAACTCCTTTTTTTTTTTTTTTTTTTTTCCATCGGCCCGTTTTCTCAAAAAAATTTCTATTTTAATTGGTTAAACACAATTTTACACTTTTTCTTTTTGAAACAAAAATTAGTTGTGTAGGTTTGCAATTAGTATGCAAGCAGAACAATTTGCACAGCAATCAGCCGATTTATTTTCCGAACGTACTAAAAAGAACTCATACATGTCTTTTGAAACCTTTTCCCTGACCATTGAAAATTACGTGGCGCAGGTGGTTTTTAACCGCCCCGAACGCGCAAATGCCCTCAACCAAAAAGCATGGCAAGAAATGAAGGCCATTTTTGAGGAACTGGACGAAAATGAAGACGTCAGAGCAATCATTTTAAGGGGCAACGGTCGACATTTTTGCGCGGGTATTGATTTGGAATTATTGATGCAAGTGGCGCAATCTGCGCAAAAGTGCGAAGGTCGAAAACGGGAAAAACTTCGCCGACAAGTACTTGATTTACAATCCCCTATCAATGCTATTGAGCAGTGTAACAAGCCCGTTTTGGCAGCCATCCACGGTGGGTGCATCGGCGGCGGGGTCGACATCGTCAGTGCGTGTGATATGCGCTACTGCACCGACGACGCGTTTTTTACCATCAAAGAAATTGACA
>JAIXPV010000150.1 GCA_027486105.1 Runella sp.
TTCACCATTTTCATTTCCTCTTTGGTGTAGCCGTTATCCAAAAATACGTCGATGTGCGGCAGTACGTTGAGATCGATAGGATGCGGGTACACTTTCGCCACGCTAGTATCGCCCGTACGCTCGGCAAACAACTGATCTACGGCGGCTTTGCCCGTCCCAGTTACTGACTGATACGTAGAAACCACCACGCGCTTGATACCATAACGCTTGTGCAATGGATTCAACACCACCACCATCTGAATAGTCGAACAATTGGGGTTGGCAATGATTTTATCTTCTTTGGTCAGGGTGTACGCGTTGATTTCGGGAACGACCAGTTTTTTGGTTGGATCCATGCGCCATGCCGATGAGTTATCAACCACCGTAATGCCCGCTTCTGCAAATTTAGGAGCCAAGGCTAAAGAAGTGCCGCCACCTGCCGAGAAGATAGCAATCGCAGGTTTTGCAGCAATGGCATCTTCAAAGCTTACGATGGTGTATTGTTTACCCTTGAACGTCACCTGTTTACCTACCGATCTTTCGGATGCGACGGGAATCAATTCTGTGACGGGGAAGTTGCGCTCTTCGAGTACTTTGAGGATTTCGCTGCCTACCAAACCGGTAGCGCCTACTACTGCGATTTTCATTGGTTTGCTTTTGTTTGAGTTAAATTAAAGTTGACAATGGTACATAAAAAAATCGTCACCGTGAAGGTTAAGAATCAGGACAAACACGCTGGCTTGGTGGGGTCAATATCCCATCAGGCTCCGCGTGTCTATTTAGATTTCTTTGTGTTCACAGTGACGATAAAAATGTGGGTGCAAAATAAAGGTAAACTTTAAAACTAACCAAGAAAAAAATATCTTTTTTGCAAAAAAGAGCTTTGTTAGTTGTCAAAATGATAAAAAGCAGGGTGAGATTTTGAAAAAATGCTTCTCCCCTAAATCACATAAAACCGCCGAAAGGCAAAGTTAGAGGTTACCATTGCCAAATTTGCGTAGGGGTAATGCAATAATCCATCTGGACATCAAACGAATCAATGTCGTCGATTTTGAGGATAGGGTCAAACAGGGAAATGCCCACTTTAATGACATTGGGGCGACATTGGGCCAAAAAACGATCATAAAAACCCCGTCCGTAACCTACACGGTAACCGTTGCGGTCAAAAGCCAACAGCGGTATAATAACCAAGTCAATACCCGTAACGGTATACTGCAAATTGCAGGTTGGGTCGGGTTCTAAAATGCCCCATTTGTTGAGTTGGAGTTTCATGTCGGGGAGCCATTGGTAATGCTCCATTTCGTTCGTTTCGGGCAATGCCCGTGGAACAACCACCTGATTATGAAGGTATTTTTCCTGAATGGTGTAAATAATAGGAAACGTATCTACCTCATTTTGGCGGCGGATGGGGAGGTACACATGAATGGCTTTGAGGGTTTCAATGGCAAAAAAAGAAAAAAAGAGCCGTGCAATGGCCTGACTTCCCTCGGCCACTTCTGCGGTTGTCAGTGTTTGACGGCGCTCTCTGAAGAGTTTGCGCAGCTCCTTTTTTTTCATCTTTTTATTTGATTCCGCCCATCCAGTCTTTGAGCGGGCGTTGGAGGATAAGCGTTACACTACCCACCGCTAAACAAAACCATACAATGCTCATAAACATTTCGGGCATTTGCTGTACGTTCTCTTCGTCAAATCCGCCCGCAAATAAGCCTGCGAATAAATTGCCCAAGGCCGCCGCCACAAACCAGATGCCCATGAGTTGGCTCAAGTATTTCTTGGGAGCTAATTTGGTATACGCACTCAAGCCTACTGGGCTCAAACACAGCTCACCCAAGGTATGAAACAAATAGGTCGAAATGAGCACAAGCGCCGAGGCTTTTACGCCAGTGAGGGCAATTTTAGCTCCCCACACCATGATGTAATATCCTAACCCCAGTAAAAATAGGCCAATCGCAAACTTCACTAACAACGGGGGATTCAGTTTTTTCTTTTCTAAAAATACCCATAATCCGCCCAGCACGGGGGCAAAAACCAGAATATAGAAAGGATTAAAGTTTTGGAACCAACTAGAAGGCATCCCGAAGGGAAGGTTTGAATAGCGGTCGGCAAAAATTTGGAGCGACGAACCCTGTTGTTCAAACCCCGCCCAAAATAACACGGCTCCCCAAAACAAAATAAACAAAATCACGATGCGCTTCATTTCGATTTTGGAAAGGTCGGAAGCAAACAGCAGGTTGGCAAAATAAACAATCACAATAGCCACCGCAATGATGCCCATAGACGTAGCCACGCCCGATTTGCTGCTCCAAGAAAACGTACCGTTGAATTGCAAAATAAGCACAAAAGCCACCAAAAGGGCCGCCAACACCCAAGAAAGCGGGTTGATTTTTTCGTCACCCTTTTTTACTTCAGAGACTTTAGGGTGCATTCCTTTGTCTTGAAGGTAAGGTTCGGCAAAAACACGGTAGACTACCAAGCCCAAAAACATCGCTACGGCGGCCGCGCCAAAACCGTAATGCCAGCCTATCTTCTGGCCTAAATAGCCCACAATGGTAATGCCCAAAAAGGAACCTAAATTGATACCCATGTAAAAAATAGAAAAAGCGGCATCTCTGATGGCACCGCCTCCTGGGTATAGTTCACTCACAATAGAGCTGATGTTGGGTTTCAACAAACCCGTTCCGATGGCTACCAATCCCAAACCCGTAAAAAACACAGCTTCAGACGACGGAAACGCCAGTACAATGTGGCCGAGCATGATGGCGATACCACCGTACCAAATGGCTTTACGTTGTCCTAAAATATTGTCGGCCAACCAACCGCCCGGCAGCGACAGGAGATAAACTGAAAACGTGTATAATCCATAAATGGCCCCACCTTCTCCTTCATTGAGCCCCATTCCTCCACTGTTTTTATCAAGTAAAAAAAGCAGGAGGATGGCCCGCATTCCATAGTAGGAAAAACGCTCCCACATTTCGGTAAA